>NZ_LR732504.1:300000-442968 GCF_902506425.1 Novosphingobium sp. 9U
GGCAAGCGTCCGACGCAGGAGCAGCTGGCACAGGAAGACTTCGGCGCCGATCAGGGCCAGGGCCAGGATCAGGACGACCTGACGCAGCCGCAGCAGGATCCCAATCCGGCGCTGAGCAACCAGTCGCTCGGCTTCGCGTCGATCCCGCTGACGGCGCAGATCGCCCGCCAGCTCGGCGCGGCCGATGGCACCCGCGGCGTGGTGGTGACGGCCGTCGACCCCAGCTCCGACGCCGGCCAGAAGGGCCTGCGCCGCGGCGACATCATCCTCTCGGTCAACTACCAGGACGTGACCGGCCCGCAGGACCTCGACGCCGCCGCACGCACTGCCAAGAGCACCAACCGCGACGCCGTGCTCCTTCGCGTTCAGCGCCGCGGTCAGCCCGCCGCCTACCTGCCGATCCGCATCCGCTGATTGCGCCAGCTCCCAACCTCCTCCGTTAAGGGAGGAGGTTGGGAGCTGGGTGTACTTACGCCGGCGTGGACGCGCCGCCTGGCAGCATCGCTCCTCCACCTCGCACCCCTCCCCGCTTTGGAGGGGAGACTCAGCCGAAGATGATCATGCCCCAGGCGTTCAAGCCGGCCGCGGCGCGTCCAGCAGGCGCCTTGGCATGGCGAACGTGAAGCAGGTCTCCTCCGGGCTCGACGTGACGTTCAGCTCCCCATTGTGCGCCTTGGCGATGGTCGCTGCGATGAACAAGCCCAGGCCCAAGCCATGGCGCGCATCGCTCTGCCCTCCGCGCTCAAACGGTTGGAACAGCCTCGCCTGCGCGCCCGGAGAGATTTCATCACCCGCATTGGTCACGGAGATCTCCAGCACGCCGTGATCCGTGCGGCAGCGCACGGTAACCGGTTCGTCGGGCGAGCCATGCGTCAGGGCATTGCCTACGAGGTTGGAGATCAGCTGACTGACGCGCTTGGGATCGCAGAACACAGAAGCTTCAGTGTCGCAATCGATGACGAGCTCGCGGGCCGGGTGATGCGCGGCCAACTCATCGACGACTTGGACGACCAGTGCCCCGACGTCGCAAGCGACGAAATCCAGCGCAATGCCGTCACCCAGCCGGCCGCGTGAGAAATCGAGGATGTCGTCGATCAGCAATGCCATGCGATCGACACTGCCCTGCATCCGGTCCAGGATCAGCGCCGTGCGCTCCTCATCCGGCTTGCTGCGAAGCATGGCGACGCCCGCCTGCACGGAGGCCAGCGGATTGCGCAGGTCATGGCCGAGCATCGCCATGAACTGCTCACGCTGGATACCGGACGTACGCTCGGCATCGAGATCGGCTTCCGACAGGTCCAGCCGATTGGCCATGTTCAGGTGAAAGCCGATCAGCTCGGCGAACATCTGGAAGATGTTGCGAATTTCAGGGCGATCCAGATCCCGCGGCTGAGGATCGATCGCGCACAGCGTTCCCCACATGCTCCCATCGCCAACGATGATCGGCACGGAGATGTAGCTTCTGAAGCCGTATATACGCGGCGTGTGGTGATCGCGGTACACCGGGTCCGCCTGGGTATCGCTTATAATGACTGACTGGCGTGACTGGCGTATGTCGTTGCAGATCGTCGTATCGAGCTTCAGGTCCCCGCCCGGCTTCAAGCCGAAGTCGATATCGTCGCGAACGGCGCAGGCGACCCATTCCGTTTCGGTGACGCGCGCCACGGCAGCAAAGCCCATCCCGGTCACCCTGCACACGGTGTCGAGGATCGTCGGGACGGCTTCTATCCGGCCGACGACCTCAACAGCATGAGGCTGCGCCATGGCGCGCTGAGCTTTGATGTCCATACGAAGTCATTAGTGGGGCCGACGGGTCCCGAGCAAGGTCCATCTATGCACGGGCAGCGGAGACGCAGCCCCGCAGCGTTACTGCCCGTACGCAGGGGACGTCGTCGGCCGCGGTTGCGGCACGATCCGCACCGGCTGCTGAGGATTCGACCCAGGACGATAACCTCCTGGCGGCGGCGGCGCCCGACGTAGCGCCGGGTCATCCTGGCGCTGGCGTCCCGTCGCCTGCTCCAGGAAGTCATCACCAGCTGCGGCAGGTGCACCGCCCTGTTCCGGATCGCCGCCTGGGGGAGTGCCAGGGCCCACCGAACCATCCTCGTAGCGCGATGGCCCCTCATCGGGACGACGCCGCCCGGCGCCGCCCGGTTGGATCAGGTTGCCGTTATCGTCGGTGTAATAGTAGTCCTCCGGGCTGCCGCTCATCTGCTCGTCGTCGGGTTCCAGCTGCCATTCGGGGAGCTTGAGCTCGGTATCGAACGGCTTGACCGGTCGGCCCTTCACCGCCGTGCGCATGAACGCCGCGAAGGCCGACGCCGGCGCATGGCCGCCCTGCAGGCCCGGCACAGGCCGGGCATCGTCGCGGCCCATCCACACGCCGGTAGTGATCCCGCTAGAGAAGCCCAGGAACCAGCCATCCTTGTTGGAGCTGGTGGTGCCGGTCTTCCCTGCTACCGGCCGCCCGATCTGAGCCGCTCGGCCGGTGCCCGTGGCGACGGCGGACTGCAGCAGGTCGGTGATGCCTGCGGCAACATGCGGCGGCACCAGCACTTGCCCTGCCTGGACCTTGTGCTGGTAGAGCAGCTCGCCCTTGGTCGTGGTCACCTTGACGATACCGTAAGGCTCGATCGCGGTGCCGCCGGCCGAAATGGCCGCGAACGCGCGGGTCATGTCGATCACCCGCACTTCGGACGTGCCCAGCACCATCGAGGGGTTGGTCGCGACCGGCGTGGTGATGCCGAAGCGCCGCGCCATCGAAGCCACCGTGCCGAACCCGACTTCGTTGCCGAG
Organism: Novosphingobium sp. 9U; assembly: GCF_902506425.1. Lineage (NCBI taxonomy): Bacteria > Pseudomonadati > Pseudomonadota > Alphaproteobacteria > Sphingomonadales > Sphingomonadaceae > Novosphingobium > Novosphingobium sp. 9U. The sequence continues at coordinate 302,797 of NZ_LR732504.1, forward strand.
CGAGGCCGCGACCGTGTTCTTCGAGTACGCAAAGGCGGTCCGCACGTCGATCTCGCCCGCAAAGGTGCGGCCCGAGTTGTGCGGGCTCCAACCCTGGATCGTCACCGGCTCGTCCACCACGCGATCGTCGGGCGTGTAGCCCGCCTCCAACGCAGCGAGGTAGACGAACAGCTTCCACGCCGAACCCGGCTGGCGCATCGCCTGGGTCGCACGGTTGTAGTTCGAGTTCACATAGTCGGTGCCGCCGACCATCGCCCGCACGGCGCCGTCGCCGTCGAGGCTGACCAGCGCGCCTTGCGCCCCCTTGGGCACGTTGCCGTCGATCGCCTGCGTCGCGGCGCGCTGCATGCCGGTGTCGAGCGTGGTCCAGACTTCGATCGGCTCATCGGTATCGGGCAGCAGCACGTCGAGCTGCGGCAGCGCCCAGTCAGTGAAGTAGCGGACCGAGTTCTGGCCCTTCTCCTTGGCGATCTTCACCGCATCGAGATCGATGCTGTCGGCATCGGCGTACGAGATCACGCCGGCCTTCGCCATCTGGCTCAGCACGACCTTGCCGCGGTTCTTGGCGGCATCGACGTCGGCGGTCGGCGAGTAGTTGGATGGTGCCTTGACCAAGCCAGCGATGATCGCGGCTTCGGCAGTCGACAGCTCGGTCGCCGGATGGCCGAAGAACTTGCGGCTGGCGGCGTCGATGCCATAAGCGCCGCCGCCGAAGTAGACCTTGTTGAGGTATAGCTCGAGCACCTCGTCCTTGCTGAACTTGCGCTCGATCGCCAGCGCGAGCACGCCTTCGCGGATCTTGCGGCCGAAGGTGCGGCTGTTGTTCAAAAAGATGGTGCGCGCGAGCTGCTGGGTAATCGTCGACCCGCCCTGCCGCCAGCGGCCCTTCTCCACACGGACCATGACCGAACGCGCGATACCCAGCGGATCGACACCGGGATGCTCGCGGAAACGCCGATCCTCGACTGAGACGATCGCGTCCTTCATCACGTTGGGGATACGCTCGTAGGGCAGCCACTGGCCGTAGCTAGGCCCGATCGAGACCAGCTCGGTCCCATCGCGCGCGCGCACGACGATCATCTGCCCATTCTGGCTGCTTTGCAGCGAGGAGAACGAGGGCAGCTCGCGCGCGGTCATGAACACCGCGGTGCCCAGGAAGATCGCAGCCAGCAGCGCGAGCGCCGTTCCCCAGATCAGAACGCCGCGCACGATGCGCCGCCACAAGGGTCTGCGCGCCGGCCCAGGCACCGGCTCGACGGAACGGCGGCCCGGACCTTCGCGGCGCCGGCCGGTATCTTTCGGCATTCCTGGTACGAACCCCCGTAACGAGCGATCAACAGCCTGCGACGCCTACACCGTGGCGCAAGCTTTTGTAACCCGCGCTTAACGGCGCTAAGTGCGCAAGCTCAGGCCTGGGTACCCTGCGCTCCATCCTTGGGCTCGAAATCCAGCGCCGCCGAGTTGATGCAATAGCGCAAGCCCGTGGGTCCGGGACCGTCAGGGAACACGTGGCCGAGATGGCCCTCGCACGTGGCGCAGCGCACTTCAGTGCGGACCATGCCATGGCTGGCATCGCGATGCTCGTCCACGGCGCCGCCCTCGACGGGTGCGGTGTAGCTCGGCCAGCCCGACCCAGAATTGTACTTGGTGTTGGACGAGAACAGAGGCGAACCGCAGCCGGCGCAGGTATAGAGCCCGTCCTGCTTGTTCTTCTCGTACTTGCCGGTGAAGGCGCGTTCGGTGCCGGCCTGGCGAAGCACCTGATACTGCTCCGGGCTCAGCTTCTCGCGCCACTCGGCTTCGGTCAGTTCGACTTTGTCGGTCATGCGTGTGATCTCCTTGGATGCCAAGATGGCGATCGTTCACCGCCATTTCCAGCGTGAGGACCCGTTCATGCGCTACGGCACTCGTCCGTCCTGGAAACGCTCGCGCAACGAACCTTGCACTTATGTGAACCAATTAATCCTTGTTGCGTTTGAATCGCAGAAGCGACCTTGCCTTGCAGCGCTCCGCGCCCGTATGGCTTAACAAATGTTGAGAGTTGGAGTGCTTTAGTGAACGATCCCTTGGGCAAAGCACGTCTTTTCCTCAAGGGACGCCTTCGCCACGCGCTGAGTGATCAAGAGGCCGCGCTGCTCGACTCCGTGATCGACGACGGGGAGCGCGTCCCCGATGGTTATCTGGTGCAGCGCCGGGCCGTGCCGGCCACGCACAGCACGCTCCTGCTTGACGGCTTCATTGCCCGGGTCATCGATGATGGCGGCACGCGCAATATCGTCAGCGTGCAAGTGCCCGGCGATTTTGTCGATCTGCATGCCTTTGCGCTGAAGCGGCTCGATCACGATGTCGTGACGATCGGCCCCGCGCTGCTGGGCAGCGTGGCGCACGAGAAACTCGCGCAGATCGTCCGAGACGAGCCGCACCTGACGCGGGTGCTGTGGTTCTCCACGCTGCTGGATGCCGCGATCCATCGCGAGTGGATCCTCAAGCTCGAACAGTTGAAGGCCGAGGAGCGGCTGGGCCACATCATGTGCGAGTTGTGGCATCGGCTGAACTTCGTCGGGCTGGCCGACGCGCATGGGTTCAACATGCCGCTGCTGCAGACGCACCTCGCGAATGCCTGCGGCACGACCGCGGTGCACATCAACCGGGTGATTAAGGCCGTGCGCCAGCGCGGATTGCTGGAGATCAACCGCGGCCGCGTCACCATGCCCGACCGTCCGGCGCTGGAGCGCTTCTCGCATTTCAAGCCGGACTATCTCTATGGGCATGGCTCGCTGTTTCTCAGCGAGGATTTGCGGGAGCCTTAGACCGGTTGAGACCCTACCGTGCAAGGGGAGGACCTGACCAAAGTTCTTACAACTCCGGCAGCGCCTGCTCTGCGAAACCCCAGCCTTTCAGCGGCTTGCCCTGCGCTCGCTGCAGCAGCTTAGCGCTATCGGCAATGGTGAAGCCGTTGGCACGATCAAAGCCGTCGAGTTCGTCCCAGGCGATCGGCACGGCGACAGGCGCGCCGGCCCGCGCCCGGGCGGAGTAGGGCACCACCGCCGTCGCGCCGCGCTGGTTGCGCAACCAGTCGATGAAGATCTTGCCCTTGCGCTTGGCCTTGCTCATCGTTGCGACGAAGCGATCCGGCTCGGCCATCGCCAGCGCCTCGGCAAAGCGCCGGGCAAAGTCCTTGTGCGTGTCCCAATCGTGGTCTGGAGTGAGCGGGGCGATCACGTGCACGCCCTTGCCACCCGACAACATGGCATAAGTCGTCAGGCCTAGGTCGGCGAGACGATCGCGGATGTCCTTGGCCGCGCTTTTCACATCGCCGAAGTCGAGGCCTTCGTCGGGGTCGAGGTCGATGATCAGGCGGTCAGGCCGTTCGACCGCGTTCGCCCGCGCGCCCCAGCCGTGGAATTCGATCGTTCCCATCTGCACGCACTGCAGCAGCCCGTCGGCGCTCTCGACGTAGAGATAGTCCTCGCTGCCGCCGTCCTTTTCGCGGACGGGCACATGGTGGACGTGCTCGCCGAACGTCCCACTGTCGTGCTTCTGGAAGAAGCACTTCTTCGCCCGGCCTTGCGGACAGCGCACCAGGCTGATCGGGCGGTTGCCAGCGAAGGGCAACATGATCGGTGCGACTTGCGTGTAATATGCGGCGAGTTCGCCCTTGGTCTGGCCGCTCTCGGGGAAGATCACCCGATCGGGATTGCTGATTGCAACAGTGGGCGCGGCGGCGGGAGCCTTTGCCGGCGTTTCGGGCGCCACCTGTTCTGCCGGCTTGTCGCCACGCAGACCCAGGAAGCTGGCGTGCCGCACCCGTCCTTCGCCGGTGAATTCGGCAAAGGCGATCTCTGCGACGAGTTCGGGTCTGACCCACTTGGCTCCGCGCGCCTCGACGCGCGGCACCTCCAGCGGCGCCTTGTCGAGACCAATCGGCTCAAGCTTGCTCCAGAGGTCGGCGAGAGTATCACCATCGAAGCCGGTGCCGACCTTGCCTTTGTAGACCAGCTCGCCGCCTTCGTTCTGGGCCAGCAGCAGGGAGGCGAACGGCCGTAGCTTGGTGCTCGACTTGGTCCAGCCGACCACCACGAATTCCTGCCGGCTGATGCACTTGACCTTGACCCAGCTCTGCGAGCGCTTTCCGAGGTATGGGGCGTCGATCTTTTTGGCGATGATCCCTTCCTGGCCCGCCGCACACATCGCACCGAACAGCTTCTCACCCGCGCCGATGACATGGTCGGCGACATGGATCGGCGGCTGCGCCTGCGCCAGCAGCGCTTCCAGCCGCTCTTTGCGCTCGATGTTGGGCAGGCTGGTCAAGTCTTCGCCATTCAGCTCCAGCAAGTCGAAGGCGAACATCTCCAGCAGGTCCTTGTCGGTCTGCGAGCCATGACCGCGCTTGAGCACCGCCTGCAATGAGGAGAAATCCGGATTGCCGTCCTTGCCATAGGCGACGATCTCGCCGTCGATCAGGCATGGCGGCAAGTCGAGCGCGGCCAGCGCGCGCACCAGCGGTGCGAACTTGTCGCTCCAGTCGTGGCCGTTTCGGGTGTAGACGACCACTTTCTCACCAGCCGCCGCGACCAGCGCTCGGTAACCATCGAACTTGATTTCGTGCATCCACTGGTTGCCGGCGGGTACGGCATCGACCAGCGTCGCAAGTTGCGGAGCGCGAAAAGCCGGCGGCTTGCCTGCGCCCTTGCGCTTCGGCCTGGCAGGCTTGGACTCGGCCGCGTTGTGCTCGGCCGCGGCCTCCATCTGCGCGGTGAAGGCCTTGCCTTTCTTGCCGGCAAGCGCGAACTCGCCCTGCTTGTCGGCCTCGATCTCGGCTAGCGAGCGGCCGGTGAGCACGCTGGTCAACGCGTGTTCGACCAGCTGGTCGCCTTCCTGCGCGAACTGGTCCTTCACCTTTCGCAGCAGCCAGTTCTCGCGCTTTTCGCCAGGACGCGGCTTCAGGCGGATCAGCATCCACTCGCCTTTCATCCGCTCGCCATCGAGGGTGAAGTGCAAGTGCCCTTGCTCCAGGTCCTTGGCACTCTTGCCCGCGATCGGTGCCCAGGTTCCCTTGTCCCAGAGCATCACGGTGCCGCCGCCGTACTCGCCTTTCGGAATCGTGCCCTCGAACTCTGCGTAGCTGAGCGGGTGGTCCTCGGTGCGCACCGCCAGGCGCTTGTCGTCGGGATCGGGGCTCGGGCCCTTGGTGACGGCCCAGGACTTCATCACGCCGTCGACTTCGATGCGGAAGTCCCAATGCAACCGTGTCGCCGCGTGCTTCTGGACGATGAAAAGGTTGCCGGTGTCGCTCTTGGCCGCCTTGCCGGCAGGCTCGGCGGTCTTCTTGAAGTCACGCTTGGCGTTGTATTCCGCGAGGGGATCGGATTTCGTGCGCGTCGCCATGGCTCAGCCCTCTCCTGGGCTGCACGAAGGCGCGGTGCCGGTAGCCCACACGACCTCGTCACCCTGAACTCGTTTCAGGGTCCATCGTGCCGTACGCCCTGTGCTCGGTGTCAGTAAACCGCCGATGCCGATGGCGCCCCCACCCGTCAGGCTATCTCGACAGATGGACCCTGAAACGAGTTCAGGGTGACGATGAGCATGACGACGGTTCGGCTGGCCGCTCATGCGCGTTTACGCGCGCGCGGAGCGGGGGCATCGGTGGTTTTCTTGGTCGGCGCCTTCTTCGCGGGCGCCTTCTTGGCAGGTGCCTTTGCCGGCGCCTCCTCCTTCTTTGCGGCTGCCTTCTTGGGCGCTGCCTTCTTCGCCGCCGGCTTCTCGCTCGCAGCAGCGCCGCTGCCCACCGAGCGCTTGAGCGCCGCCATTAAGTCGATCACGTTCGAACCGCGGCTGGCAGGTTCCTCGACATCCTCGAGGATTTTCTTGCCCTTGGCCTTGGTCTTCTTCTCGATCAGGCCTTTCAGCGCGTCGATATAGCGATCGTGGAACTCGGCCGGCTCGAAAGGCGCGCTCTTCTTGTCGATCAGCGTCGTCGCCAGGTCGAGCAGGTCTTCGCTCGGTTTGTCCTCGGGGATTTCGTTGAAGTAGCTCTGCGCGCGCTTCACTTCGTCTGCATAGCGCAGCGTCTCCATGACGATGCCCTTGCCGCAGGGCCGCAAGGACACGAGCTGCTCACGCCCACGCACCGACAGCTGCCCGAGCGCGATCTTCTTGGTCTTGCGCAACGCCTCGCGCAATACGACGAACGCCTCGTCCGCCAGATCGTCGGCCGGAACGACGTAGTAAGGCTTCTCAAAATAGAACACGTCGATCTCGTGCTGATCGACGAACTGGACCAGTTCCAGGGTCTTGCGGCTCTCGATCTTCACCGCCTCGATCTCGTCGTCTTCCAGCAAGACGAAGTTGCCCTTCGACACTTCGTAGCCCTTGACGATCTCGTCGTGGTCGACCGGACCGATGCCCTGGACCACCTTCTCGTAATTGATCGGCTTGCCCGAGGGCTCATGAATCTGGCGGAAGCTGATCGCCGCGCCGGACTTCGTGGCGGGATAGATCTCGACCGGAATCGAGACCAGCGCCAGCCGGATCTGACCCTGCCAATACGCCCGTGCCGCCATGTCACGCTCCTTTTCGCGGAGTCCATAGCTCGCGAGGCGGAGGAGGGTTCCCGTGGGTGGGAGTGGTTCTTCCAAAGGATCGAAGGTATCCGGGACGACGCCTCGTGAGGCGCGGAAAGGAGGCGCCGCCCCGGAAAGGTGCGTCCGGCTTATTGCTGGCCGGATCGCCCTGGCTCGTTGGCTCAGTCCTGCGGGATGACCCAGTGGATCGAGCCGGAATAGGTGCCGCTCACGCGTGCGCCGCTGCCGTCCGTTGCGGGTTCGAAGCGGGCGCGCTTGGCGACATACTTGCAGGTCGCCGCGTCGAGTTCGGCAGCGCCGCTGGAGCTGGTGACGCGGCAGTCGGTGACCTTGCCATCGCCGCCCACGGACACTTCGAAGCGTGCGATGCCCTGCTCGCCGCGACGCAAGGACACGGCCGGGTAGTCGCTGGTAGTGACCCACTGGACGGGATCGTTGCGCGGGCGCACCGACTTGGGCGCAAAGGCCGGCTTGTCGACGAACGGCGTGGCACTCGGCCCCGGCGGGTCGATGGTCGGTGGATCGATCGGCTTGATCGGCAGGTTGACGATGAAGTCATCCGTCGCGAAGCGATTGGGTGCAGCATCGAGAGGAGGCTGCGACCGTGCACGTGGGGTCTGCGCAGTTGCCGTCGCCTGCTCGACCGGCGTCACCTCCGGGGGCGGAGGCGGCGTCTTCTCGATCGGGATGTTGGTGCCCTGCAGCACGGTCGTGAACTTCTCGACGTATTCGACACCCAGTCCCGTTACCAGGCCATAAAGCGCCATGCCGTGCAGGCCCGCGACGGTTACAACCGCCAGGGTCTTGTTCCTGTTCGGCATCCTTTCAGCGTAAGCCATAAGGACATCCTCTCCATGTCGGGGCTTCTCAACTGCGGTTCGTCGCAGCGGAGCCTCGATCATGTAAGAAGCTACCACGATTATAGAAAAGGCAAACAGCTTTTTACTAAGCAATACAAGCATGTACTTAAACCTGCTTACCATCACCTAGCTAAGTACCTACCGCACTGCAGCAATCGCCTTCTGTCGTCGGCGCTGGACCGAGCTGCCGAGACCGATTGCCTCGCGGTACTTGGCAACCGTGCGCCGCGCGAGATCGTAGCCCTGCGCCTTCAGCAGATCGACAAGCGCGTCGTCGGAAAGGATCGCCTTAGGCGCTTCGGCATCGATCAGCTTGCGGATGGCGGACTTCACCGCCTCGGCCGAAGCGCCCTCGCCGCCAGCCGTCGAAATACCTGAGGTGAAAAAGTATTTTAGCTCGAACGTGCCCCGCGCGCAGTGCAGATACTTGGAAGACGTGACCCGGCTGACGGTGGATTCATGCATGCCGATCGCTTCTGCCACCGTCTTCAGGGTCAAAGGCTTCAGGTGCGAGACGCCGTTGCGGAAGAAGCCTTCCTGCTGCTTCACCAGTTCGCTCGCGACCTTAAGGATGGTCTTCTGGCGTTGGTCCAGCGCCTTGATCAGCCAGTTCGCATCTGCGAGCTTCTCGGAGAGCCACCCGCGTGAAGCCTTGTCGCCGCAGCTGCCTTTCAGCTCCACGTAGTAGCTGCGGTTGACGATCAGCTTGGGCAAAGTCGCCTCATTGAGCGCGATTCGCCAGCCGCCATCGCTTGCCGGCTCGATCAGGATGTCGGGCGTCACTGCGCCGCCGCTCTCGCCGCCATAGCGCAGGCCGGGCTTGGGATCGTAGCCGCGCAGCTCGGCCAGCATGTCGGCGAAGTCTTCCTCGTCGACACCGCACATCTTGCGCAGGCGGGCGAACTCGCCGCGCGCGACCAGGTCGAGGTTGTCGATCAGCCGCGCCATGCACGGATCGTAGCGGTCCGCCTCGCGCGCTTGCAGCGCCACGCATTCGGACAAGTTGCGTGCGCCGACGCCAGTGGGGTCTAGCGCCTGCACGGCGGCAAGCGCCTCTTCCCCATCGGCAAGCGGCACGGCCAGGTCCTCGCAGACCTCGCGCAAGGGCACCGGCAGGTAGCCGGCATCGTCGAGCAAACCGATCAGATAGCGCGCGATGCCTGCCACATGCGGATCTGGAGCGACGAGGCCGATCTGCGCCTCAAGGTGCTCGACCAGCGTCTCGCCCAAGGCACCGCGCTCGTCGATGCCGGGCCCCTCCTCGCCGCCGCCGAGCCGCAGCTCGCTGCTCCAGGATGTATCGAGGCCGTCGCCGGTGTCACGCTCGGGCGCGGCCGCGGCAGGATCGATGTCGAGCGGGCGGTCGTCGGCGGCTCGGCCCTCGCCGATCAACTGGTCGACGCGCGAGCTTTCCAGGCTGGTCGCGCGGGGGTCCGGCAGTTCCGACGCGTCGCCGATCGCAGGCTCTGCCGGCGCGGCACCGACGTCGAGCAAGGGATTGGCCGCCAGCGCATCGCCGATGAAGGTCTCGATCTCGAGATTGGACAGCGCCAGCAGCTTGATCGCCTGCTGCAGCTGCGGCGTCATCACCAGCGACTGGCTCTGCCTGAGATCGAGGCGTGGCCCCAGCCCCATCGCTTAGCTGCCCGTGGCAGGACTCACAGCGTGAAGCCCTCGCCCTGCCAATGGATTCACAAGGTGAATCCTTCACCGAGATACAACCGTCGCACGTTCTCGTCGGCGACCAGCGCTTCGGGGCTGCCCGCGAAGAGCACCTGGCCGCCATAGATGATGCAGGCCCGGTCGACGATGTCGAGCGTTTCGCGCACGTTGTGATCGGTGATGAGAACGCCGATGCCGCGCGTCTTCAGGTCCTTCACCAAGTCGCGGATGTCGGAAATCGAAAGCGGATCGATGCCGGCGAACGGCTCGTCCAGCAGCATGATCGACGGCTTGGCCGCCAAAGCGCGCGCGATTTCGCAGCGGCGGCGCTCGCCACCCGAGAGCGCCATCGCGGGACTGGAGCGCAAGCGGGTAAGCCCGAATTCCTCCAGCAACCGCTCCAGCTCGGACGCGCGCAGGGCCTTGTCGGGCTCGACCAGCTCGAGCACCGCGTTGATGTTCTGCTCGACGGTCATGCCGCGGAAGATCGAGGTTTCCTGCGGCAGGTAGCCGAGCCCCAGGATCGCGCGCCGGTACATCGGCAGGCGGGTGACATCGACGCCATCCATAAGGATGCGGCCCGAATCGGGCTTCACCAAGCCCATGATCGAATAGAAGCAGGTGGTCTTGCCGGCACCGTTGGGTCCGAGCAGGCCCAGCACCTCGCCCTTCGCCACGGATAGCGAGATATCGGTCAGCACCGCCCGCTTGTCGTAGCTCTTGGCAATCGAGATCACCTCCAGGCCGCCGTGCAGAGCCAAGGCCTCGGTATCGATGGCGTCGGGCGGCGCGTCACGCGTCGTGGAGGCAGTGTCGGTCATTGCCGTGCGGTTTACGCAGTGCTCGGAAGGCAGGCAAGGCGGCTTTTGTCGGCCTTGAACCGGAGTGGCAGAATTCGTGCATGGGAAGCAAGGAGCGCGGCTGACGTCTTCGTCCCATAGCAAGCACTCGGCCCGATGCGGTTGCATTTGTCGTCAACCCGCTTGCTCAAATCGCAAGACGGTGATCTAGTAAGCCTGAAGATCGTGCCGAGCGAGAAGAGGACGCCGGATGGACAAAGCCACGCAGCGCAGTGCCGCCTTGCCGCACGCACGGTCCGATGTCCGCGTCGACTGGCGCCGCCGGATGAGCGATCACATCGCCTACGCGCTGCTGGTCTATACCGCGCTCCAGATCTTCGTGACCATCGGCGCTCTCAAGGCGCACGGCGGTTCGTTGCTGCCCTACCTCGCGCTCATCATCCTGGTCGTCGCGATCATCCCTGCCTGCCGCCGTTTCGAAGCGCGCTGGAACCGCCTGGATGACGAACAGGCGCACGATCCCGCGCTCGCGCCGCATTACCGTCGCGACCGCTTCGCACTGTGGCTGCTGGCGATCGGCCTACCCTTCGCGCTCACCGCGGTCTTCAAGGGCCTGGCGATTGTCTTCGCACGCTGATGCCCGCACTTTAGCCAAGCGATTGCCCTGACCCGCTTGCATCCCTAGTTCGGCCTCCAGGCCAGGCGAACGCCTGCGCCCAGGAGACCTGTCGACAATGCTGAGCCCGCAAGAAGCCACCGACCGCGCTGCCGATCTCATTGCACGCGCCCGGCAAGCAGGCGCGGACGCAGCCGATGCCGTCTACTCCGCCAACGCGTCCGAAGGCATCCAGGTCCGCTTGGGCAAGCTCGAGGACGTCGAGCGCTCGGAGGGCGAGCACATGGGCTTGCGCGTCTTCATCGGCCAGCGTTCGGCCAGCATCGGCTCGTCCGACCTCAGCCCCGCCGCACTCGACGAACTGGCCGAGCGTGCGGTGGCGATGGCGCGCGCCGCGCCCGAGGATCGCTTCGCCGGCCTCGCCCCCGCCGAAATTCTGACCCATGCGCCGTTCGCCGACTTCGACCTCTACGATCCCGCAGACCCCGGCGCCGAGGCCTTGCGCGCCGCTGCCGAGGAAGCCGAGGATGCAGCCCGGGCGATCGAAGGCGTCACCAACTCCGACGGTGCCAGCGCCAGCGCCGGCTTCAGCGTCTTCGCGCTGGCCACCAGCCACGGTTTTGCCGGCGGCTATCGCGGATCGAGCCATTCGGTCAACGCGAGCATGGTCGCGGGTGACGGTGCGGACAAGCAGCGCGACTCGAACTGGCGCCACACCCGTCACCGCAGCGACCTGCCTTCACCCGCCGAGATCGGCGCGCTGGCCGGCACCCGCGCGGTGCAGCGGCTGCGTCCGGGCAAGCTGCGCAGCGGCCCGATGCCCGTCGTGTTCGACCCGAGGGTGTCGAGCGGCATCATCGGCCACCTGATCTCAGCCATGTCGGGCAGCGCCATCGCGCGGCGCAGCAGCTTCCTGCTCGACAAGCGCGACGCACAGTTGTTCGATCCGTCGCTGCGCCTGGCGGAGAACCCGCATACCCCGCGCGGCACCCGCTCGCGCCCCTTCGACGGCGAGGGCTTGCCGACCACGCCGCGCAACCTCGTCGAGGATGGGCGCATCACCGGCTGGCTGATGGACAGCGCGTCGGCCCGCCAACTGGGCGAGAGCCCGACCGGCCACGCCGCGCGCGGCGGCGGCGGTGCTCCGGGCGTGACGGTTGGCAACGTCCATCTCGAACCGGGCGAGCTGTCGGTGGAGGAACTGATCGCCGACATCACGGAAGGCGTGCTCGTGACCGAACTGATCGGCCAGGGCGTCAACGGCGTCACCGGCGACTACAGTCGCGGCGCGAACGGACTGCGTATCGTGAACGGCCAGATCGCCGGCCCCGTCGCCGAATTCACCGTCGCCGGCAACCTCCTCGCCATGTTCGCGCAGATGAAGCCTGCCAACGATCTGGAATGGCACCGCCCGATCAACGTACCGACCTTGCGCATCGACGGCATGACGGTAGCGGGAGACTAGCGGCGGTCCTTTCATCCTCGGAACACGTGCTCGCGATGCCAGGCGAGGCAACGAGGATCGGGCCGCCATTCCGGATTGACCGGAAGTCTCGCTTGGCGATCCGGAAAGATCAACGCTGCGAGGCGCGCCCTGTCCTCTAGGTGGTCGGAGAAGAGGATCCTTCCGGTATCGCTCATCGACAACAAGCCCGTGTCGAAAAGCCAATGCATCGAGGATGAGAGCCCGAGAACGTTCCAAATTTCGTTGGGGCCGTTAGCTTCGACGCTCCGAACGTGAGCAACCTGCACTTCCGCTGCGCCGCCGGCGACACCCCAGCGCAAGCCGGTGAAGGCGCATGTGCGATTATAGGCATGCAACATGACCTGCCTCAACCTTCCATCCCGGCGCGGCCGGCTTACGATCTCGGCTGCGCGTTCGACCCGGCCGTCCCAGTCTTCACGATCACCACGCATCCGGTAATCGGGTGCAGACCTGGGTTGCACAAAGGTCAGATCGCCCTGCGCCTGGCCAAGGCTGTCGATCCGGCGGTAGTCATCCTCGCTGATCGGCCTGACCGGCTCCAACGCGCGTGCGGTGTTGAGCCGCCCCGAACCATAGTCGAGCCCTCGCTCGACGGGTCGTTGATCGCGGCGATATGGGACTACGGCCAAGAAAGTGCGAAAACTGCCGCTCTCCAGAAGCGCCATGTGCACATCGCCGACTATGCTTTCCGGTACGATCTTCAGCACCTTGGCCGTTGCGAAGTAAGCGCCGGGTTGCTTCCTGTCGCAGTGCTGGAAGATGATCCAGTTACCGACCAATTCGCCCATCTGGTCCAACCAGAGTGCGTCGAAGCGGTACCATTGCTTGAGGTTGTCCTGCGCCACGGCTTGTGGGTCCACCAGCAGCACGCCCTTACGACTGACACCGGCACCGTTCGCCCAATCCATGTCGCGCAGCCGGAACGAGCCACGATCGAGACGCTCGAGCATTCCCACGTCATGCAAGCGCTTGAGTTCCAGCGCCAGGCGCCGTCGCGCCGCAAGGCTGCGCGAGCGGGTCTGAGCAAGGATGATGTTCAGCTGGTTATCCGCCAGAGCCTGCCGGGTGAACACGGCACTTCCGGTGCGCCTGACATACCTGCGAACAGCGTCTTCGACCGCTTGTGACCAGGTACGCCGCGCAGCCATACGCCAAAGCGTATACGTGTAAGTGCGTATGCAGCACAAGCATCGGTGACTGGGCCTTTCTCGATGTAAGGGCTTTTGCGCAGGCCATCGCGGCACCCTACTTGCGAGATCCGATCCGTCGATGACCACACCTGCTCCTGCGAATGGCTCCATCGCCGCCAAGTCGTTGTGGACGATCGGCACTTACGTCGGCTCGGCGGGTATCCGGTTCGGCAGCAATGTCGTGCTATCGCGGCTGCTGGGGCCTGAGATCCTGGGAGTGGTGGTGATCGCGCAGGCGGTGCGTACCGGTTGCGACCTGCTGACCGATCTAGGCCCTGAGCAGAACGTGGTCCACAGCCCGCATGGCGAGGACGAGCGGTTCCTCAACACCGTGTGGACGCTGCAGGTGCTGCGCGGGTTGCTGGTGTCGCTGGCGTGCCTGGCGCTCTCGCCGGTGCTGGCGCACTTCTATCGGATCGATGTCGGCGTGCTGATGGTGGTCAGTGCCGCGCCGCTGCTGAACTCGTTCATGTCGACCTCGATCTTCAGCGCCGCCAAGCGCATGGACGTGAAGGCGCGCAACATGCTCGAGCTGGTGGCAGAGGTCGTCGGCCTGGCGATCAACCTGGGGCTAGCCCTCAGCCTGCGTTCCGTCTGGGCGCCGATCCTGGGGATCGTCCTGTCGATCGCGGCGCGTTCGGCGCTGACGTACTGGCTGCCCCATCCGCGCCATCGCTTCCTCATCGATCGCGCGCATGCTGCGCAGATCCTGGGGTTCAGCAAGTGGATCATGCTGTCGTCGGTGTCGTTCTATGCCGCGATCTTTGCCGATCGGCTCTACCTTGGCCGCGTGGTCTCGCTGGCGACGCTCGGCGTCTACGGGCTCGCGAGATCGGTCTCGGAACTCCCCGCGACGGTGGCGGGGCGCCTGGCGTTCCAGATCGTCTTCCCCTTCGTCGCGCAGCACGGCGATGCGTTCGGCACTGCCACGCCGGCCCGCAAGGAGCTGGGGCGGATGCGGGGGCTGTTCCTGCTGCTGGTGCTCGCCGGCATCGCCACGGTCATGGCCTGGTCCGACTGGGCAGTGCGGTTGGTCTATGGCCATCGCTACATCGAAGCGGGATGGATGGTGAGCTTGCTGCTGGTGGGCGGCTGGATCTCGGTGCTGTGCTCGCTCAACGAAGCGACGGTGTTCGGGCGAGGAGCGCCGCGCAACGTCGGGTTCGCAAACCTGCTGCGCTTCGGAACGATGGCGGCGGTGCTGCCGATCGGCTTTCACACGGCCGGCCTGCCCGGCGCACTGCTGGCGCTGCCGGCAAGCGAGCTGATGCGCTACTTCATCCTGCTCAAGGCGCAGCGCAGGCTACGCACCACGTTCGTCGCGCAGGACGTGGCGTTCAGTCTCACCTTGCTCGGCGTGTTCGGAGCCTGGGTCCTGCTACGCCTGGCGATGGGCCTCGGCGAACCCTGGCAGCTGATGAGCTGAGCTCAGGCGCGCTTCATCAGTTCGGCTCGGTGCGCATAGACCGTGTCCTCGTTGTAGAGCGTGCCGCTGGCGGCCGCCTGGCCGATGAGTTCGGCCAGCGTGGCGCGGTCCCGATGCAAGCGGACGACCTGCGCCGCTAGAGCGGCCACGTCGTTCTGCGGTGCGAACACTCCGCCGCCCTGCCGCGCGACGAGGTCGCGAGGGTAGGCGCTGTCGTAGCCTACGATGGGACAGCCGCAGACCAGCGCCTCGATCAGGCAGCGCGCCGATTCGGGCGTTTTGTGACAGAACAGCAGGAGATCGCTCTGCTTCAGCCGCGCGAGCAGCAGCTCGCGGCGATCCTCGAACCCGGGCAGCTCTACGCTCGCGCCGAGACCCAGCGCGGCGACCCGCTCGCGGATGGCGGGCAGGTCAGGCCCATCGCCGATCCAGGTCGCGCGGAAGGGCACGCCATCCTGATGCAGCCGCTGCAGCGTCTCGATCCAGTCGAACGGACCTTTCATGGCCGTGGCGCGGCCAAGATAGACGATGTCGAGGGGCGCTCCGTTGCGCGCCCGCGCCTGCTTCGCCTCGACCATGGTGGGGGCGATCTGCTCGTCGGCACTTGTGTGGATGTCGTACGTGCAGTGCGGATCGGGGGCGAAACGGGCGTAAGCTTCGAACGTGTCGCCGCCCTGCAGCAGCGCCACGTGCTGTGTTGCAGCGCGTGCCGGATACCCCAGTGACCAACGGGCACGATCGCCTCCACCATGGCGCGCCGGCGCCATCCTTGTGCAAGCTGGCGCAGGATCGGCGCCTCGACCCGGTCAATCCAGGCGGAATAGCGCCGCTTCTGCCGGATCGCTTCGAGCGCCGCCACGAACGGCCAGTCACCGATCACCATGCCCAGCGTGAAGCACAAGTGGCGGTGTGCGGCGATCGCCTGGCGCAGTTCGCGGCGTACCCCGCGCCAGGCGCGCGCCATGGCGGCAGCACCGTAGCCGTTCGGCAAGGCGCGGATGGTCGCGCGCTCGCCCATGAGACCGGTGTTTGTGTCGACCCAGGCGGAGGAACTCGCCCCTTCGGTGAGGATGCCGTAGAAGGTGACCATGTCGAAGTGGCGGCACCACTGCTCGATCCCGGCGGCGGTCTGGTCGTCGATCTGCAGGCCGTTTGCGCCCTGCCGCACATGGACGTGGGTGACGAGCAGCAGCGATGCCTGTTCCTGCACGCGATCTCACCCCCGCAAACACCCTGAGGCGCGTGTCGCAGCTTCGCTCCTGGTACGCCAGTGCGAATCGGCGTGCCCGTTCCTCCGCTCGGCTGGCGTTCAGGTTGTGCTGCTAGGATCGAGCACCACGTGATACATTCGTCGTCCTGACGCGTCGGCTCGTCGAGTCCCTCCGGGGACTTGCCGCCAACCTGCAACCGGCAAGCCGCGCGCGGCATTCACCGGACGACACGCCATAAGGAAGAACCCGAATGATCAGGATCCTGGCTTTAGGCGCCGCACTTGCCCTCGCCACCCCCACTCTGGCGCAGAGCACGGGGGACGACGCCGCCGATGACGCCGCCTTCAACAACCCGAACGTGATGACCGTGCGCAACGTCACCCGCACCGAAATGGCGCACGGGCTCCAGATCTTCGATGCAGGCGGCAAGCCGGTCGGAACGGTAGAGCGGATGTCGGGCAACGACGTGATCGTCACCAGCGGCACGCGCGAGATCACCGTGCCGATCACCGACTTCTTTGCCTACAACCAGCACGGCAAGGATTACTTTGCGACGCGCACGCCCAAGGCCGTGCTGGAAGCGCAGTCCTCCACCTCGGGCACCAAGCCGCTGGCGTTGCGATAGGGATTGAGGGTGGTGGAAGCGTTGCCGTCCACCGCCATCCGCGACTTTCGCTACGATGCGCGAAGCCGCACACTCGACGTGACATTCGTGAGCGAGCGCCGGTACCGCTACATCGCAGTGCCGGCGGATGTCGCTGCGGCCTTCGAGATTGCCGAGTCGAAAGGCGGCTTCTTCAACGCGCGGATACGCGACGTTTTCGCGTTCAAGGAACTCACCCGCGGCCGCCCATAACTCTGCCCATGTTACTGGGGCGCTTGCTCCGGCCGCCGTGGCCATGCATCCTCCGCTGAGATAATCAGGGGGAACACAGGATGCCTTACGCCACCAATCAGACGCTGATCTTCCTACCGGTGCTTGTCGTCGTGGCGCTCACGCTGGTGGGCTTCGTGCGAATGGCGACGGGCCGCGCGGCCGCGGTCAAGGCCGGGCACGATCCTGCTTTCTACCGCGCCCACATCGGCACGCCCGAACCCGAACATGCCGCGGCTGGCGTTCGCCACTGGGACAACCTGTTCGAAGTGCCCACGCTCTTCTACGCAGGTTGCCTCGCGGCATTCGTACTGGGCGGCGTGACCGGCTGGGCCCTGGCCTTCGCCTGGGGGTTTGCCGTTGCGCGCGTTGTGCAGAGCCTGGTGCACATCACCTACAACAACCCCGGCCAGCGCGGCCTCGCCTTCGTGCTGGGCGTGCTGTTCGTCTTCGCGCTGTGGATCAACATCGCGCTGAAGGTGTTCGCGGGGCTTTGAGCCGGGGTCGGCTACTCCTCTCTCCGCCAGGGAGAGGAGAAAAGGCCTTAGAGAATCCCCGCTTTCGCGCCGGCCCGCTGGAACATGCCGATGATCTGCTGCACCTGCTCGGCCGAGTGCTCGGCACAGAGCGAGCAGCGCAGCAGCGTCATGTTGGCAGGCGTTGCCGGTGGGCGCGCGAGGTTCACGTAGAGCCCTTCATGCAGCAGCGCTTCCCACATCGCAGCGCCCCGCTCCAGGTCGGGCATGATCACCGAGATGATCGCGCTCTGCGGAGTCTCGGTGCCGAGCTGGAACCCGGCGTCCTTCAGCCCGCCGTGCAGCACGCGCGAGTTCTCCCACAAGTGCGCACGCTTGTCGGCCGCACCCATCAGCTTGCGGATCGAGGCGCAGGCGGTGGCGACAACGCTGGGCGGCAGGCTGGCGGTGAACACATACGGCCGGCAGACCAGGCGCATGATCTCGAACTTGGGGTGGTTCGAGACACAGAAGCCGCCCACAGTACCGACCGACTTGGAGAAGGTGCCGATCACGAAGTCGACGTCGTCCAGGCAGCCCTGATCCTCGGCCACGCCGCGGCCGTTGGGACCGATGAAGCCCATCGAGTGCGCCTCGTCGACCAGGACCATGGCGCCGTACTTCTTGGCGACGGCAATCATCTCCTTAAGCGGGGCGATGTCGCCCATCATCGAGTAGACGCCTTCCAGGATCACCAGCTTGCCGGCGCCCTCGGGAATGCGGCGCAGGCGCTTTTCCATCGCGTCGATGTCGTTGTGCTTGAACGGCACCACTTCGGCGTCGCCCATCTTGCAGCCGTCCCAGATGGAGGCGTGGCTGTCGATGTCGAGGACGATGTAGTCGCCCTTGCCCGCGATCGTGGAGATGATGCCCAAGTTCGCCTGATAGCCCGTGGAGAACACCATGGCGTGGTCCATGGCGTAGAACTCGCAGAGCGCCTGCTCGACCGCCTTGTGTCCGGCGTAGGTGCCGTTGAGCACGCGGCTGCCGGTGGTGCCCGAGCCGTAGTCGATCAGCGCCTGCTTGCCCGCTTCGATCACGTCGGGGTCGAAGGTCATGCCCATGTAGTTGTAGGTGCCGAGCAGGATTGTCTCGCGCCCGTTGCAGATCGCCGTGGTGGGAGAGAGCACGCGCTCCATCACCAGTCCGAACGGATCCTCCACGCCCGAGGCCAGCAGGTTCTCGCGCATCTGGATCAGCGGGTCGAACTTGCTGAACAGGTCGCTCTGGCCGCCTTCCAGGGTCTGCGGCTGATCGGGTTGGCTCACGGCATCGGTCATGTCAGATCACCCCTTCAGCTTCACCACGGCGTCGACCAACTGGCCGTAGGTCTCGATCTCGGCCTGCGCGTTCATCGAGATGATGATGTCGAACTCGTCCTCGATCGCGGCGACGAAGTCCATCACGGTCAGGCTGTCGAACTCCAGGTCGTCGGTGAAGCGGGTGGCGTGGGTGATGGCGACGCCCTTCTTGTTGAAGGGCTCGATCAGGGCGTCGATGCGGGCCTTGGTGGCGTCGCGGTCCATGGTTTAACTCCAAATGTCTGGGCGGCGGTGTGGCCGCGGAATGGGGCGCAAAAGCGGCGGAGATGCCGTGAAGTCAAGTTCGCCAGCGCGACAAGTGCTCAAACCAACGCCCGCACCGCCTGCATGAACGGCCCGATCGAGACCGGCTTGGCCAGGTAACCCTCCGCACCCGCATCGCGAATGCGTTCCTCGTCGCCCTTGCCGGCGTAGGCGGTCACCGCCAGCACGGGAATCGCGCGCAAGGTGGCGTCCTTCTTGGCCGCCTCGATCAGGTCCAGCCCCGAGACATTTGGGAGCTGGATGTCCATGATGATCAGGTTGGGCACGAACTGCCGCGCCCGCTCCAGCGCATCGCGCCCGTCGGCGATCGGCTCCACCGCGAAGCCCTGGCTCTTGAGCACGTCGCAGAACAGCCTCCGGTTGAGGTCGTTGTCCTCGACAACGAGAATGCGCTTTGCCATTCGCTCTTGCGACCACCATCTAGTTGTTGCTGCCCTCTATGGCACCCAAGCGAGGCTGACAATTCTCAAGCAACCTGCACCGCAATCCGACCCGCAGACCCTGGCGCTCAATGCGCTGGGATGGATTATCGTCGACGAAGAGCGTGCCGAGCGCTTCCTGTCGCTGACCGGCCTCACCCCCGACGAGCTGCGCGCTTCGATCGGTTACCCTTCGACCCTGGCTGCCGTGCTGGACTTCCTGTGCAGCCACGAGCCCGATCTCGTCGCCGCCGCCGACGCGATCGGCTGCCGCCCGCAAGACCTGGTCGCCGCGCGTGAAAGGCTTGCCGCATGACTGACGTGACACAGGGCCGCCCGCTGGTGATCACCGACTGCGACGAAGTGCTGCTTTATATGATCTCGCACTTTCGCGACTGGCTGGCCGAGGAGGAGGGCATCACCTTCGACATGGCGCGGCACGATTTCGTCTCCGCCATGCGCCACACTGATTCGGGCGAGCTAGTGCCGCAAGACCAGATCTGGGCGCTGCTCAACCGCTTCTTCGACGATCAGATGCACCGTCAGACACCCGTCACCGGCGCGATCGAAGCGATCAAGGCGCTGCACGAGGAAGCGGACGTGGTGGTGCTGACCAACCTCATGGACTTCCGCCAGGAAGCGCGCACCCGGCAGCTGCTGGAGCATGGCCTGGACCTCAAGGTCTACACCAACCAGGGGCCGAAAGGCCCCGCCCTGCAAAAGATCCTCGACGAGTACCGCCCCAGCCGCGCGGTGTTCATCGACGACTTGCCGCAGCACCACGACTCCGTCGCCGAAATCGCGCCGCAGGTCGCGCGCTTGCACTTGTGCGCAGAGCCGCTGATCGCCCCCAACATCACCTGCGCCTTCGAGGCCGGGCATGCCCACGCGCGGATCGATTCCTGGGAGAAGGCTCTCCCCTGGATCCGCGCCCAGCTCCATGACGAACAGAAGGAACCTGCATGAGCGAGATCGAAGCCCGGCTTGAAGCGCTCGGCCTGACTTTGCCCGAGCCTGCCGCGCCCGTCGCCGCCTACGTGCCGGTGGTGATCGCGGGGGGCCTCGCCCATGTCTCCGGCCAACTGCCGTTCGTCGAAGGCAAGCTGGTGACCGGCCGCCTGGGCGAGGACGTCAGCCTGGAGCAAGGCGTGCTGGCCGCGCAGGCGTGCGGCGTGATGATCCTGGCGCAGCTCAAGAAGGCGCTGGGTTCGCTCGACCGAGTGGATCAGGTCGTCAAGCTGGGCGGCTTCGTGAACTCGACCGGCAGCTTCACCGATCAGCCCAAGGTGATCAACGGCGCATCCGAGCTGATGGCGGCAGTGTTCGGCGATGCCGGCCAGCATGCGCGCAGCGCCGTCAGCGTGCCCTCGCTACCGTTGGGCGCAGCCGTGGAAGTCGACGCGATTGTTTCCGTTAAGCCTGCTTGACCGCTGGCGCGCGCCGCCGCCTGATCCGCGCAAGGTCGAGTGGGTCGGCGCGCAGGACTATGCGCACCGCGGGCTGCATGGAGCCGGCGTACCCGAGAACTCGCTTGCCGCATTCCAAGCAGCGGTCGAGGCCAGACTCGGCATCGAGCTGGACGTGCAACGGTCGAGCGACGGGCAAGCCGTGGTGTTCCATGATGCCGAGCTTGCGCGGCTCACCGGCGAGACCGGAGAACTTGCGCGGTTCAGTGCAGACCAGCTCGGCCGCATCGCGTTGGCCGGCACCGACCAGACCATTCCCACCTTGCGACAGGTGCTCTCGCGGATCGGCGGCCGTGTCCCCGTGCTGATCGAAATCAAGACGCGCCGTGGCGATCGTGTCGCCGCCTTGTGCCTCGCCGTGCGTCGAGTGCTGGAGGGCTATACCGGCCAGCATGCGGTCATCAGCTTCGACCCGCGCGTGTCACGCTGGTACTTCCGCCACTCGCGCCACACTGTCCGCGCGCTGACCATCAGCGAGGGCGAGGACCGCGCGCTCGCCGGCATGATCCGGCGCCGCCTAGCGCTGTGGCATGCGCGGCCCGACTTCCTGACGTACGATATCCGCGACTTGCCCAGCCGATTCGCCGCGCGTCAGCGTGCCCGGGGCTTGCCGATCGTCGCCTGGACCATCGCCACTGCGGCCCATCGGGAGCGTGCGACACACTACGCCGACGCGGACATCATCGAAGGCGAAGGCATAGCACCCTCTGAGGAAACCGGCGCGTGAGCGGCGGCGAACTCATTGCCAAGGTCGCGTCGGGCGTCTCGGCGCTGCCTGCCGACGAATGGGATGCGCTGACCGACGGCACCAATCCTTTCGTCAGCCACGCGTTCCTGTCGGCACTCGAAGATTCGCGCAGTGTTGGCGGGCGCAGCGGCTGGTCGGCCTCGCCGATCGTGATCGAGGATGCGCAGGGCCGGATCGCCGGCGCCCTGCCCGCGTACTTGAAAGATCACAGCCAGGGCGAATACGTCTTCGACCACGCCTGGGCCGATGCCTGGCATCGCGCCGGCGGCCACTACTACCCCAAGCTGCAGATCGCCGCACCGTTCACGCCCGCGACCGGCCCGCGCATCTTGACGCGGGACCCCCAGCTGTCGCTGCCGCTGGTGCGCGCGGCCGAGGCGCTGTGCGTGCAGAGCGGCCTATCCTCGGCCCACGCCACCTTCATTACCCCCGATCAGGTGTCCCTGTTCGAGCAAGCTGGCTGGCTCCTGCGCGAGGACACCCAGTTCCATTGGGAAAACCGCGGCTACAGCACCTTCGACGACTTCCTGGAGGCGCTGTCCTCGCGCAAGCGCAAGGATTTGCGCAAGGAGCGGGCCAAAGCGCAGGAAGGCGTGACGATCCGGGCGCTGACCGGCGTTGACCTCAAGGAGGAACACTGGGACGCGTTCTGGCAGTTCTATCAGGACACGGGGCAGCGCAAGTGGGGCAGCCCCTACCTGACGCGCAAGGCGTTCTCGCTGCTGGGCGAGCGGATGGCGGACCAGATCCTGCTGGTGCTCGCCTACGACGAGGACCAGCCGATCGCCGGCGCGCTGAACTTCATCGGTGGGGACGCGCTCTATGGGCGGTACTGGGGCGCGCTGGTCGACAAGCCGTTCCTGCACTTCGAGTTGTGCTACTACCAAGCGATCGACGCTGCCATCGCGCTCGGGCTGTCACGCGTCGAGGCGGGCGCGCAGGGCGGGCACAAGCTGGCGCGCGGCTACGAACCGGTGGCGACGGTGTCCGCGCACTACATCGTGCACGAGGGCTTCCGAGAAGCGGTGAGCGACTTCCTTCAGCGCGAGCGCGAAGGCGCGGCGCAGGAGCGGATGTGGCTGGGCGAACGTACGCCGTTCAAGCGGGAAGGCTGAACGCCGCCTCAATCCTCCCCTGCAAGGGGAGGTGGCATCCGCGTTAGCGGATGACGGAGGGGTGTCCCGCTATCGAGAGGGTGTCACCCCTCCACCACTCGCTTTGCGAGCGGTCCCCTCCCCTTGCAGGGGAGGATCCAAGTCGAAATGCTCACGCCGCCTTGCGGGTCGTGCTTGCCAGCCACTCGCGCGCGCGGCGCTGCGCTTCGGCAATCTCGCGGGCGGTCATCTCGTCGGCGATGTCGGCGCGGCACATGGCGGCTTCCTCGTGGCCGGCGACGGCGGCGAGGTTGAACCACTTGTGCGCCTCGATCAGGTCGCAATCGACGCCGTGGCTGCCGGTCGAGAAAGCGACGCCAAGGTCATAGTAGGCGCTGACATCCCCTTGCGCAGCCGAGGCCAGGCAGGTCGCGACAAGCGCGTCCTCGATGTCGCGGGCATTGGCGGGGGTGGCCCCCGCGATCAGGTCTTGGTTAATCCAGGCGATGCTCATGGAACTGTACCCCGATCCGCGGGCGCGACCACTCGGCCCTCCGGTCCTAGGCAGACTCTGCCTTCGCATGCTCAACAAACGGTTAACGCGATAAATTAATCTGTGGGACATTCTCGCCGTGCGAACGATGCATCCGCAAACAGGTGCATTTTCGTACACCCTGCGCATCAACGCTTGTGTGCGTTAACACCCCCAATTATAGGCGCGCTCAACCTGGGATGCGGGGGACCACCGGCCAAAACCGGGGTTGCAGGGCGTCGCCGTTCCGGGATGAGAACCTTGCGGAGTTCATCACATGGCGACGGCCCTAGCAGACGAAATCGACGTACTGGCCAAGGCGAAACGCGAGATCGGCGGCGCTTACGTGCCCTCCGACGACGAAGCCTACATGTCCGAAGCGCAGCAGGATTATTTCCGCAAGCTGCTGATGGCTTGGAAGCGGCTGATCCTCCACGCATCGGCCGGAACCCTGCAGCAGCTGCAGGACGGCCCCATCCGGGAGCCCGATCTCAACGATCGCGCTTCCAGCGAGACCGATTGGGGCATCGAGCTGCGCACGCGCGACCGCCAGCGCAAGCTGATCGCCAAGATCGATTCCGCCCTGCGCCGGATCGAGGAAGGCGAATACGGCTATTGCGAAGTCACCGGCGAGCCGATCGGCCTCGGCCGCCTCATCGCCCGCCCGATCGCGACGATGACGGTCGAAGCGCAGCAAGCGCACGAGCGCCGCGAAAAGGTCTCGCGCGACGACTGAGCCGCCGTTTCGACAACAAGCGGTTAAACGTTTTTTTGCGCTTGTGCGTTAGGATCGCAGGCGACGGCGCTCCAGTGTGGTGACGCCGCGTCGAACTCGAGATGCCCGAGACGCATTCGGGATGGAGCCCATGGACGGAAGCGAAAATAGGCAGATCGCGCGCGACAGCCTGTTTCTCATGGCCGAACTGCGTGTCGAAGGCGGCGCCAGCGAGTACCGCGTCAAGGTGCGCAACTTGTCCGAAGGCGGCATGATGGGCGAAGGCGACGCGCGCGTGCTGCGCGGCGACCTCGTCGAAGTGAACCTGCGCAGCATCGGCTGGGTCAAGGGCTCGGTCGCCTGGGTTCAGGAAAGCCGCTTCGGCGTCGCCTTCCTCGAACCCATTGATCCGCGCCTGGCCCGCATTAAGCCGAGCTCCGAAGGCGATTCGGCCCCGCGCTTCACCCGCAACCACCAGCCCGCGACACCCGGCCAGGTCCGCAAGGTCTAGCCCAAGGTCTAGCCTAGGCGATCGTGTCCGAGGCGCCGATGGCCGCCTTTGCCGGCTGCGTGAAATCGACTAGGCCCAAGGGCATGCTCGCCCCGCGACACGTGCCTGCCCTCTCGAGCCTGCGTCTTGCGGCGCTGTCCGTCCTTGGTGCCACGCTGGCAGTGTTGCCCGGATGTGGCTCCAAGAACGGCTCGCAGTTCGCGATCGCCGTGATCGCCGGCGCCGAGGACCATCTGCAATCGGGCATCGATCGCCCGCTGGCGCGCCAGCTTACGCGGTCGGCAGTCGCCGAGGGCCTCGTCTCGTTCGACGAGCAGGGCCGTGTCGTTCCGGCGCTTGCCGACCGCTGGATCGTAACCGACGACGGACAAAGCTACATCTTCCGCTTGCGTGACGGTGAGTGGCGCAATGGCGAGCCGCTGACCGCCAAGTCCGCCAAGGCCGCGCTCGATGCCGCCATCCGTGCGCAGCGCGGGATGCCACTCGAACTCGATCTCGCCACGATCGACGAGATCCGGGTAATGGCTGGCCGCGTGATCGAGATCCGGCTGTTCCGGCCGATGCCGTACTTCCTGCAGCTGATGGCCCAGCCTGAACTCGGTCTGCTGCGCGACAAGCAGGGCGATGGGCCAATGACGGTGGAGCGTCAGGGGAAGCTCGCCCGCTTTACCCCGATCCAGCCTTCGCGGCTGGGCCTACCCGAAGTGCCGAACTGGGATCGTCGCGTCCGCCAGCTGGCATTGACCGAATTGCCCGCAGCAAAGGCGGTCGAGCGCTTCAACGAAGGCGAGGTCGACCTGGTGCTCGGCGGGCGCATCCAGGATTTCCCGCTCACCAGTTCGGTCGGGATCCTGCGCGGCACGATCCAGCTGGATCCGGTGATCGGCCTGTTCGGCCTTCAGGTGGCACGTGGCCAAGGGTTTCTCGGCGATCCGCGCAACCGCGAGGCACTGGCCTTGGCACTCGACCGCCCGGGCCTGATCGCACCCTTCGGGCTTAGCGGTTGGACGCCCTCCACTCGCCTGGTCTCGCCCGGTCTCGAGGGCGACCTGCAGACCAATGGCGAACGCTGGACCGATCAGCCGATCGAGGAACGCCGCTCCGCCGCCGCCGCGCGCGTCCGAGAATGGCTGCAAGATGCAGAGGGCGGCACCGCGCGCACTGCCAAGGTGTCGATCTGGCTGCCGGCGGGACCAGGCTCGGACATCCTGTTCCAGCGTATCGCCAACGACTTTGGCACCATCGGCGTGACCAGTGAGCGCGCGACCTCTTTCGCGGCAGCGGACTTGCGGCTCGTTGACGATGTCGCGCGCTTTCCCCGCGCGCGCTGGTTCCTGAACCGCCTTTCGTGCGCGGCCCGCCGCGGGCTCTGCGATCCCGAAGTCGACGCCATCGTCGCGCAGGCGGCACGCGTCGTGGATGCCTCGCAGCGCTCCGCGGTGCTGGGCGAGGCCGAGGCGCGGCTGACCCAGGCGAACCTGTTCATCCCCTTCGGCACGCCGATCCGCTGGTCGCTGGTGCGTGGCAACGTGGCGGGCTTCGCGCCGAACGCCTACGCCTGGCACCCCTTGATGCCGCTTGCCTGGTTGCCCAAATGACATGGCAGCAAGAGCAACGAGGGTAACCGCGACTTGGTCGAGACCGGAACAGCACGGCGCATGGGCCTGGACCTGCCGCTCGGCAGCGACCCTGCAGCGGTGCGCCAGCGCATCGAAGCGCTGGAAAAGGTGCTGGAGCGCAGCTTTTCGGTTGCGGGCCAGCCGGTGGGTCTCGATGCCATTGTCGGCCTCGTGCCCGTCGCGGGCGACGTCGTTTCGGCAGCGCTGGGCCTCTACCTGGTTTGGGAGGCGCGCAACCTGGGCATCTCCAAGTTCAAGCTCGCCCGCATGCTGGCCAACGTCGGCTTCGACACCGCGGTGGGTGCGATCCCCGTCGCGGGCGATCTGTTCGACTTCGTGTTCCGGTCGAACAGCCGCAATCTCAAGATGATCCGGCGCCACCTCGACAAGCATCACCCGCACACGCGCATCATCGAACAATAGCTTTCGCACGTCCGCCGGCACGCTATGGTGCGGGCGTGAGAATGCTGCTCGTCATCGCCGCGCTGGCGCTAACCGGTTGTCAAAAGGCGGACAATGCGCCGGGTCCCGGCGGTGTCACGGTGGGTGAGGCGCGCGCGCTGGACGAAGCCGCGCAGATGATCGAAGCACGCCGGCCGCCACCCGATCTGCTGGCGCCGTCGAACACCCGCTGGCCGGCAACGGCGCCCGCCAGCGACGCCGCCGCGCCCGATGCGCCCTGACGCACTCTCCTCCATCTCGAGCCGATGCGCCCGGAGCCGACCATGATCGCCGATCTCGACCAGTTCATCACTGCCCTGCCCAAGGCCGAGCTGCACCTGCACATCGAGGGCAGCCTGGAACCCGAGCTGATGTTCGCGCTCGCCGAGCGCAACGGCATCACCATCCCCTACGGCTCGGTCGAGGAGGTGCGCGCCGCATACGCCTTTTCGAACCTGCAGGACTTCCTCGACATCTACTACGCCGGCGCCGCCGTGCTGCAGACCCAGGCCGACTTCCACGATCTGGCCGCCGCCTACTTCGAGCGCGCTGCGGCGGACGGGGTGATCCATGCCGAGATCATGTTCGATCCGCAGACCCACACCGAGCGGGGCATCGCCTTTGGCACCGTGATCGAAGGCCTGCTCTCCGCCATGGCCGAGGCGCAAGCCCGCCACGGTATGACCACGCGCCTGATCCTGTGCTTCCTGCGCCACCTGAGCGAAGACGCGGCGTTCGCCACCCTGGCCGAGGCGGAACCGTGGCTGGCGCACGTCACCGCCGTCGGGCTCGATTCGTCCGAGCTCGGCCATCCACCCGCCAAGTTCTCGCGCGTCTTCGCCGCCGCCCGCGCCAAGGGGCTGAAGATCACCGCGCATGCCGGCGAGGAAGGCCCGCCAGCTTACGTCTGGGAAGCGCTCGACGTGGTCGGCACCGATCGCATCGACCACGGCAATCGTGCATTCGAGGACGCCGCGCTTGTCGAGCGCCTGCACGCCGACGGCATGACGCTGACCGTATGCCCCCTGTCCAACCTGAAGCTCTGCGTCGTCGATGACCTGGCCGACCATCCCATCGATCGGATGCTCGCGGCCGGGCTGAAGGCCACGCTGAACTCCGACGATCCCGCCTACTTCGGCGGCTACGTAGCCGACAACTACCGGGCGGTTGCCAAAGCGCGCGGCCTCGATCACGCGGCGCTCGCCACGCTGGCGCGCAACAGCTTCACCGGCGCGTTCCTGCCGCCCGAGGCGATCGACGCGCACCTTGCCACGCTCGACGGATTTCTCGCCCGGCAAGTCTAATCACCGCCGGCGCGATTGCGAGCGCGCACGGGTTCCTGCACTCTGCGCACCGAGACGCCGAACGGCGCGGGAGAGGCAGCACATCATGGATCTGAACAGCGCACGACACGCCTTCGTTACCGGAGGAGCCAGCGGCATCGGCCTGGGTATCGCACGATCCATGGTCCGCCGCGGGATCGCGGTCACCATCGCCGACATCAACGAGGATGCCCTCGCGCAGGCCTGCAGCGAGGATGCAGCGCTGAGCGCCGTGGTGCTCGACACGCGGGACCGTGACGCATGGCAGACGGTCAAGCGCGAGGTCGAGGCGGCGCGCGGACCCGTCGACGTCCTGGTCAACAATGCCGGCATCGCACCCAACGGACGCAGCTTCACTGACATGGACCCGGAAAGCTTCGACCGCATCCTGGCGATCAACTTGGTCGGCATCGTCAACGGCGTGTTCGCCTTTGCCGGCGACATGAAGGCGCGCGGCCGTGGGCACATCGTCAACACCTCGTCGCTCGCCGGGCTGACGGCCAGCGTCAAGGGAGTGGGCGCCTACGCCGTCGCCAAGTTCGGCGTAACGGCGCTGACCGAGAGCTTGCGCTTGGAACTGCAGCCGCACGGGGTTGGCGTCAGCCTGCTTTGCCCCGGCTATGTCCAGACCAACTTGGCCGAGAACACGGTACGAGCCGGCGGCGAGATCGCCCGGTATGGCGCGGCGATGCCGCCCTCTACGGTCACGCCCGATCACGTGGGCGAGATGGTCGCCGCCGCGATCGAGCGGGACGAGCTTTACGTGATCACCCATGGTGATGCCTGGCCACCGATCGCCCGGCGCATGGACGCCTTGCGTGAGGCGTGCGAGGCTCGCGCCCTGTCGTCGGCGCCATGAACTTAGAGCTCAGACTCGACCGACTAGAGTCCGAGGCGGCGATCGCAGGGCTCGTACACGCCTATGCCCTCGCGATCCGGCGCGACCGGCCCGAGGATGTCGCCGCCCTCTTCGCTCCCGCCGGTACGTTCGAGGTCCGCGAGGGCGCGCCGGACCGCGACGATGCATCGACCATGCAACGTTTCGACGATCCGCCAGCGCTCGTCGCGTATCTGCTTCAGGGCAAGGGGCGCCCTCACCCGGTGCCGATGATCCACAATCTGATCATCAAATTGAACGGAAATGACGCACATGCGAGCAGCGTCATGGTCGGTCCGATCCCCGGTACGACGCACCAAGTGCTTGGCGAATATGCCGATAGCTTCGTGCGGCTGGATGGATCCTGGTACTTTTCCGCAAGGATTTTTACGGTTTTCCGGTGATCGCCGGATTGTTCCCGCCGGGAACCTAAGCCACCCCCTTCGCTTTACCCCGCGTAGCCCTTCGACTGGCCGCATTCGCATATGCAGCGGAGAACCCGTGCGCTTGCGGCGTAAGTTGAAGACCTGGGGGCAGATCCCCAAGCCTCGAAAGCCTGCGCCGTACTCGGCTGATCGGAGCGATTTGACGTGCTGATGCTGACTCGAGCTGCGCTCGATCCGTCGATGTATTTCCTGGCCATCATGGGCCTGCTCGCGTCGTTGATGGTCTCGCGCGCGGTCGTGGCGCCTTTGCGTTATCAGCGCATCGCCTCGCACGAGGGACAGGTGCTGATCGGCAGCGTGGTCTTCGGCGCACTGTTGGCAAGCGCCATCACGGTCGGAATGGGCGGCGATGTCTGGAACCTGATGCCGGTGGTCGCCATCTTCCTGGTCGCCGCGATCCCGGTCGCCCGGCTTGTGCCGCGGCTCAACGTGCCGGGTGTCATCCTGCTCACCACTGAAGTGCTGACCTTCTGGTTCGGCTTCGTCTGGTCGGCGCTGTTCCTGCGCGAAGCAGGACTGCCCGACAACACGCTGATGCTGGCGGGCGCGGGCCTGCTTTTCGGCGCTGTCTTCTTCGCGCTCACCTTTGCCGAGCGGATCGCTCGGGACGCGGTGCTGACGCATGAATCCTGGCGCACGCCGATTGACGCACCGCATGGAGCGCCGGGTCCGCGCGACCAGAAGGTCTCGATCCAACTGCCCTGCTATGCCGAGCCGCCCGAGATCGTCATGGCGACGATGGACCACCTCGCCGCGCTGGATCACCACGACTTCGAAGTGCTGGTCTGTGACAACAACACCAAGGACGAGGCGCTGTGGCGCCCGCTGGAAGCCTACTGCGCGCACCTGAATGAGCGCGCCGGGAAGGAGATCTTCCGCTTTTTTCACGTCTCGCCGCTGCCCGGCGCCAAGGCCGGTGCGCTCAACTGGCTGCTCGACGTGATGCATCCGGACGCCGAGTTCGTCGCCGTTATCGACGCCGATTACCTCGCCACGCCGGACTTCCTGGCGCGCCTGCTGCCCTTCTTCCGCAATCCGCGCGTGGGCTATGTGCAGACGCCGCACGATTACCGAGAATATGAGGGCAGCGCCTACCTGACGGGTTGCTACTGGGAATACATGCCCAGCAACAAGGTCGATATGGTGGGCGTTAGCGAATACGGCGGCGCCTTCACCATCGGCACGATGTGCATCCTGCGCGCGCAAGCGATCCGTGAAGCCGGTGGCTGGGCCGAGTGGTGCCTGACCGAGGATTCGGAGATCTCCGTCCGCCTGCGCGCGATCGGCTATTCCGGCCTCTACATCGGCGAGACCTTCGGCCGCGGACTGATCCCCGAGACGTTCTCGGACTACAAGAAGCAGCGCTTCCGGTGGACCGCAGGGCCCGTGCAGCAGCTGCTGCGCCACTGGCGCCTGTTCCTGCCCTCGCCTTGGGCCAAGCCGCTGCCGGGCTGGACCAAGCTGCTCGAGGTGCTGCGCTGCATGGCGCCGCTGCGCGTGCTGTTCGCGATGATCGGCGGTCTGCTCGGCTTCCTGGCGCTCGTCGCGGCGCTGATGGCCGGCGTGATGGAGCCGTTCCTGGTGCCCGACGCCGCCTGGGTGCTCACCGGGATCGGCACGCTCGCTTGGCTGGTGGGCATCTGGCATCGTTACAAGCTGACCGGCACCACCCGTGTCAGCGACATGATCCTGGGCGAAGTCGCGCGCAATGCGCTGACCTACACGGTGTTGCAGGCTGGCTTGGCCGGTCTGTCGAACAAGCCGCTCGCCTGGCGCCGCACGCCCAAGTTCGCGCTCGAGTCCGGCAAAGGCTCGATCCTGGCCGATTCGCTGCCAGAGACGCTGATTGCGCTGGTGCTCAGCGCGTCGGCGGCTCTGACCCTGGCCGCATCGGACAGGGTCGGCACGAACTTCGCGGCGCTCTCGGCGCTGGCGCTCGCCTCGCTGGCGCTGCGGTTCTTCTGCGCGCCGTTCGTCGCCTGGCTGGCGCTGCGCCATGCCCGGCGGCAGGCGGTGCAGATCGCGGCGGCGCCGGTGCTGGTATCCCAGCCGTCCGCCTGAGCCGGGGCGCTGCAGGACCGTCGCGGTTCGGGACGGAGCTCACGGACGCGTAGCTTCGCGGATTGACGCCCGCCGGCGACTTGCGTGAAGCCTGTGCGATCCGCTGCCGAGCACGAGAAAGTCCCGATGTGCGCTGCCAAGACCGTGACTGCCTCGTTGCGCGATCTGCTGCATGATTGCATCGGCAGCGAGGCCACCCATCAGGGTGATCGCCTGCGCGAGGCTATGGAACTGCTCGGACTTGGCGATCGCCGCACTACGGTGCAGGCCATGCTCGCCTGCGAGGCGTACGAAAGTGCGGCGATGGCCGTATTAGGACAGCGCGGGTTCCTCGTCTCGCGCGGGAGCACGGGAACATGCCTGGCCTCGGTCCAGCTTGACGATGGCGACGACATTACCGCCGAGGCGGCAACACCGGCGCTGGCGTTGCTGGCGGCGCACATTGCGGCTCTGCTGGCCGAAGCCGTCGCAGCCAAGCCAGACGCCCCGCTGCAAAGCGACGCCTCCGCTCGCCTGCATTGAGACTGTCTCCCTGCTCCTCTCCCCGCCGGGGAGAGGTAGCGCAGCTTACCGAAGGGCGGTAGCGTAGCTGGGAGAGGGCTTGATCCGTCGAGAGGGCAGAGAGCCCTCTCCAACTTCGGCTAGGCGCTTCCAGCACCAAGCCTTCGTATCCTCTCCCCGGCGGGGAGAGGACAGGTAGCATTACTCCGCTGCGACGCTTTCGCCGAACAGGCCGGGGACCATCTCGACCGCATCGTTGGCTTCGTCGCCGCGGCGAGCCTGACGGCGCGAATCGAAGTTGCTCCAGACGTCTTGCCAGTTGCCGCGGGTCGCGCCCTTGGAATACTCGGTTGCGCGCGTCTCGAAGAAGTTGGCATGCTCGACGCCGTTGAGCAGCGGCTGCAGCCAGGGCAGCGGGTGGTCCTCGATCATGTAGATCTCGGGCAGGCCCAGCTGGCCCAGGCGCCAATCGGCGATGTAGCGGATGTAGCGCTTGATCTCCTTGGCGCTCATGCCGGGCACCGGACCCTGCTCGAACGCGAGGTCGATGAAGGCATCCTCCAGCCGCACGGTCTTCTGGCAGCAGTCGATGATGTCTTCCTTCACCGCCTTGGTTAGGCAGCCGCGCTCCTTGGTGAATGTGTGGAACAGCTTGGTAATGCCTTCGCAATGGAGGCTCTCGTCGCGGACCGACCAGCTGACGATCTGGCCCATGCCCTTCATCTTGTTGAAGCGCGGGAAGTTCATCAGCATCGCGAAGCTGGCGAACAACTGCAGGCCTTCCGTGAAGCCGCCGAACATGGCGAGCGTCCGCGCGATGTCCTCATCGGTATCGACGCCGAAGGTGTGCAGGTAGTCGTGCTTGGCCTTCAGCTCCTCGTATTCCAGGAACATGCCATACTCGCTCTCGGGCATACCGATGGTGTCGAGCAGGTGGCTGTAGGCGGCGATGTGCACCGTCTCCATGTTGGAGAAGGCGGCGAGCATCATCTTGATCTCGGTCGGCTTGAAGACGCGCGCGTACTTCTCGTGGTAGCAGTCCTGCACCTCGACATCGGCCTGCGTGAAGAAGCGGAAGATCTGCGTGAGCAGGTTGCGCTCATGGTCCGAGATCTTCTGCGCCCAGTCTCGGCAATCCTCACCCAGCGGCACTTCCTCGGGCATCCAGTGGATCTGCTGCTGGCGCTTCCACATGTCGTAGGCCCAAGGATACTCGAAGGGCTTGTAGGTCTTGCGGGCTTCGAGAAGGGGCATCGCGGGTACTCCGGAAAACGATAGGCGGCGTGAAGGCGCTGTCACGCGGCCGGCGGTGCATCACCGCGGCGTTTGCCTAGAGATAAGCATTTCGGAGCAAATTGGGAGGGGGTCCGGAGGGCACTCGCGGCTTGTCCACAGGCGCGTCGGCAGCACATTTAGCGTGCCGGGGCTATGACATACCCTAGAGATTGTGCCTCAAGAACCTTCGCGAACATCACGCAGGCACTTGCGCTCGGCCTTCCCCCGCGAGTCGCACCAGCATGGATGTTCGTCACATGTTCCTGACGATCGAGAAGTCTTTTTTCGGCACCTGATCGGTACGATTGAAGAATCGATCGAGGTCGGCCCCGCTCGCGGCCTTGCGGCTGAGCGTCGCGACGTCGGTGAAAGCGGCGTCGGCACGCTCGTTGGCGCGCTGCACGGCAGGGCGAGCCGCAATCCGCTCGCGCCACTCCAACAGATGCGGGTGTTCGCGTGTGTCGAAGCCGTGGCGTTCGAGGTAGTAGGTCCAGGGCTGCGTGGCGATGTCCACGATCGAGTACTGCCCACCCGCCAGCCACTCCTGGCGCGCAAGCCGATCGTCGAGATCGCGATAGAGCTTGGCCGCGATCGCGCCGTAGCGGCCGTGTGCATAAGGCTCGCTGCCCGGCGGGACGAGATTGAAGTGGGTGAACTGGCCCAGCATCGGACCGACATTGGCCATCTGGATCATCAGCCACTGCATGACTTCGGCACGCGCGGGCTGCTGCTCGGGCAAGAACCGCCCCTCGCGCTCCGCCAGCCAGTGCAGGATTGCGCCCGACTCGGCCAGCGGCATGCCCAGCCGCGGGTCCTCCAGCACCGGGACTTTGCCTAGCGGACTGAGCGCCAGGAACGCCGGGTCGAACTGCTCCTGCGCGAACACCGCGACGTGCCGCAGCTCGTAGGCGAGATCGAGCTCCTCCAGCATGATCACCACCTTGATCACGTTGGGGCTGCCCATGCCGTGCAGGACGAGAGTTTCGCTCATGACGCCACCGCCGGTGTCGCCGGCAGGACGAAGGTGATGACGCGCGCGGTCGCCTCCGTGTCGTTGCGCCAGCCATGGACCACGCCGCGCACGACGCCCACGTCACCGGCCCGCAGGACCACCTCGCCCGTCTGCAGCACCAGCACGACGTCGCCCTCGATCACGTAGAAGTGATCGGCTGTATCGGTAAAGTGAATGCCGGGATCGTCGCGGCCCAGCCCCGGACCGTACTCGGCCACCATCATCGAATAAGCCGGATCGGCCATCTGCTCGAAGCGGAACGGCGCAGTCGTGTTTTCGAGCGGCGCATGGCTGTCCGCCTTCGCGCCAAGCGCTCCGGACCATAGCTGGGTGATCTGCATGTTGCCGAGGCCCAGTGCGGCAACGAAGCCGTCTGCGACGATCGCGCTGCGCCCCTCCGCGTCCAGCCCCGCAACGATCCTTCGACACCCTGACGTGTTCGGCTGTTGCGCCATCGTTCCGCCCTCTTCCCTTCCGGTCGCAAGCCGCTCGACCGACCGGCGCCGCACACAATGGAGCCGCCGTCGGGGGAACCGTGCGCATGCGCCGGACATTTGTTTCGCAAGAGCCGCACAAGGCGCGGCGCCCTCACGAGTGGAGTATTCCCGTGACGCAGCAGCAAAGGCAATCCCAGTTTTCGTCTTCATCGCAGGACCGATCCAGCGGCAATGCGCAGGATGCGTCACTCTCCCGTCCCGAAAAACCGGACGCCACTTCGCCCTACGAGGGACCGGGTGACGATCAGCCGGCGCAGAAGCGGCCGGCGCAAGTGGCCGATCCGGATGGTCCGGAGGCGATGGAGCATCCCTACTTCTCCGAGGCGCAGTCGACCCTGGGCGCCTTCGAGCCAACCGAAAGGCCGGGCGATCCTTTCGCGCAGCCCGAGGACGCGCAAGGCGGCCTCGCCCGTCCGACCGAGCAGAGCGACAGCGCAGCCGACGTCGCGCAGGAAGGCCAGTCCTTTGCCACTGCCGCAGGCACGCTCTACGAAGGCATGACGGTGGTCGACAGCTATGGCCACACGATCGGCCTGGTCTCGAGCGTCGATGGCGAGCGCATGCGCCTCGCCTCCAGCGATCCGCACGACGATGGCGTGGCCTTCCTGCCAGTCAGCCTGATCGACGGGATCGACGGCAATCGCGTGCTGCTGGCGGGCCGAGGCGACGCTTCGTTCGGCCTCGCCGCGCAGAACTGACGGAGCCGCCCGCCGTCCATATGGATCGGCGGGCGCTTCGCCTCAGCGCCAGAACCAGCGAGGCCTCAGGGCCCGCGAGCGGCGATTACGCCACATCTGGATGTAGAGCCACAGGCCC
Source organism: Novosphingobium sp. 9U (assembly GCF_902506425.1). Classification (NCBI taxonomy): domain Bacteria; kingdom Pseudomonadati; phylum Pseudomonadota; class Alphaproteobacteria; order Sphingomonadales; family Sphingomonadaceae; genus Novosphingobium; species Novosphingobium sp. 9U. Next base: position 337,959 of record NZ_LR732504.1, read on the forward strand.
GAGAACGCGAAGAACAGCAAGGCGAGGCCCGACAGCACCGAGATCGCGGTGCCGAGCGGGCCGAAGCTTTCGCCCGAATGCAAGTGGTGGAACGTGCCGACAAGCCCGCGCATGCCGCCATTCGGCCGCGGCGGCATGCAGTGCCAGCGTTCGGGGCAGGTGAAACCGGGTGGCGGCGTGGCAGCTGCTGCCTCCGCTGCCGGAGCAGACGAAGGCCACAGCACCGCGACCTGGCTGAGCACCCCGGTCACCGCGATCCAGATCAGGAAGATGCCGAAGAAAACAGAGAGCCAGCGGTGCCACTTGCGCATTCGTCATGGGTCCTCGTTGCCGATGTCGACGGCTAACAAGCAGCACCGCAGCTCTGTTTCAATCGTCCTGTTGTCGCAATTGGTAATCGATCACGCGTCAGCCGGGTCGGCGACGATCACGCCCAAGGGTGTCTGCTGGTGCTGCACCACGTCCCATTCCTCATGGGCAAGGCGGCGCAAGGTGCTGGTGCACACGGCGTGATAGCTCTTCTCCGCGCGCTTGGCCTGGACGCGATAGGCGATCACGATCAGGCCCTCCTGCGGACGACTGACCTGCGTGTCGAGGAACTCTACCTCGTCCCACTTGGGTGTGTCCTGAACTGCCTTGGTCGCCTGCTCTCCGCCAAAGACGTATGGCTCTGCCGGCAGCGCCATCAAGCAATCGTCGCTGACCCGTTCGCTGTAGACCTCGTCGCCGCCGGTCCACAGCTCCTTTTCGTAACGCCAGATCCGTTCGTCTTCCATGGGGTCTCTCCGCGTGCGAGGTTGGTGCGTCCGGACAGAACGTGCCGCGTGTGGCAAACGGTTCCCTGCCCCGGAGGCCATGCCGCCAAGCGTTTCGCAGATGCGGCAAGCCCATGGAACGGGTGGGTGAGCCGAACCGTTCTTCCGATGTAGTTGGCAACAACGAAAAGGAGTTCCAGCGATGTTCGAGAAACTCCGCATCAAAGAGCACATGGAAGTGGCAGACAATGCCGGTCAGCACGTCGGGATCGTCGACGAAGTCGTGGACGACCGGATCAAGCTGACCAAGACGGATAGTGCCGACAGCGCACATCACTTCATCGCGATCGATCAGGTCGATCGGATCGACGACAATCGTATCTACCTTAAGCAGGGCACCCCCATCCCCCTGGGTGTCGGTTCGGCCTGAGCCACCGGATCGTTCCTCTGTAGACGTCACCGAGTTTCCTCGCGGCGGTTCCTCCCCCTCCCTGCCGCCGCGCGATGGCCCCGGTATCCTCACGGATGCCGGGGTTTTCGCATTCGCTCGCTCGCGGCCATTGTCCGTCAACTATGTTATTGCTGCAGGAGCGATATGATACACAAAGGCGCGTAAATTTCTTGCCTTGAGCGTGCGCGTCTTTACCGATCAGTCCACGAGTAAGAGTCTCAGGGACGGTGAAGATGGGTGGGGTCACACGCAAGGTCTGGATCACGCTGGCGTGCTTGCTGCCGGTGCTGGGCACGGCATCGTGCAACAAGCCCGCGCAGACGATCGAGACCGCCATGGTCGCCGATCCGGATGAGTGGCCCAGCTGGGGCCGCAACGGGTTGGAGACGCACTACAGCCCCGTCGACGAGATCACGACCGACAACGTTAGCGACCTGAAGCTTGCCTGGCACTACGATCTGGAGCCCGGGTTCTCCGCCTCGACCCCGCTGATGGCGGAGGGCAAGGTCTTCATCACCACCGGGCATTCGCATATCCGCGCCTTCGATGCGGTCACCGGCAAGCCGCTGTGGGAGTACGATGGCGGGACGCGCGAGCGCGCCAAGTCGGCGCTGCAGATGTCATGGGGCAGCAAGGGCATCGCCTACGATGCCGGCAAGGTGTTCCTGGTCACCACCGACGGGTACGTCGTGGCGCTGGACGCGAAGACCGGCAAGGAAGCCTGGAAGGTTTACGACTACCCCGACCAGGCCCCGCGCAACTCGAACGGTGCGCCGCGCGTGTACGGCGGCAAGGTGATCGTCGGCTACGGCGGCGCCGATATCAGCCCGGCGCGCGGCTTCGTCACCGCGTACGACGCAGCCACCGGTAAGCGCGCCTGGCGCTTCTACACCACGCCCGGCGACGAGGTGACCCCGATCAACGCCCACGCCGAAGAGATCATGCGCAAAACCTGGCCGAGTGGATGGAAGAACCCGGACGGCACCCAGCGCGGCGGCGGCGGTTCGGCCTGGAACGCGTTCAGCTACGACCCTGAGCTGCACCTGGTCTATCTCGGCATCGGCAACGGCTATCCCTACAACCAGACGCTGCGCAGTCCGGGTGGCGGCGACAACCTGTTCCTCTCCTCGATCGTTGCGGTCGACGTGAACACCGGCGCATACAAGTGGCACTACCAGCTGTGCCCCGCCGAGCAGTGGGACTGCACCGCCACTACAGACATGACGCTCGCCGCGATCAAGATCGATGGCAAGGACCGCAAGGTCCTGATGCAGGCGCCCAAGAACGGGTTCTTCTACGTCATCGACCGGGCCACCGGCCAATTCATCTCGGCCGAAAAGATCGCCAAGGTGACCTGGGCCGACCACATCGACAAGAAGACCGGCCGCCCGGTCGAGAACCCCGGCATCCGCTACAACGGCAAGCCCGGCTTGTTCGAGCTGTGGCCTGGGCCGACCGGCGCGCACTCGTGGATGCCGCAGGCCTACAGCCCGCAGACCGGCCTCGTCTACATCCCTGTGCAGGAGCTGCCCGCCCTGATCGGCGAAGGCCAGAAAGGCGGCGGTGAACTAGCGGCCGGCATGGGCGTGACCATGATCCCCGAGGTCGAGCTGCCCGGCGGGCACAAGAGCTACCTCAAAGCCTGGAACCCGGCAACGCAGAGCGAGGCCTGGAAGGTCGAGCTGCCGGGCACCTGGCCGGGCGGTGTCATGGCGACGGCCGGAGGGCTGGTCTTCCAGGGCCAGATCGATGGCAAGTTCGTCGCCCGCGATGCCAGGACCGGCAAGGAGCTGTGGTCCTACAAGGCGCAGAGCCCCATCGTCGGCGCGCCGATCTCCTATCGGGTGAACGGCAAGCAGTACGTCACGGTGATCACCGGTGCCGGTGGCCAGGGCGCGGGCATGCAGACGCTGGGGAACCAGGCGTACCGCACCGACTATCGCTTCCCCCGCCACGTGCTGACGTTCGCGATCGGCGGCACGGACTCGCTCCCGGCGTTCACGCCGCCGGTGCTGACGCCGCCGGCGGATCCGGACTACAAGCCCGATCCCAAGCGCACCCAGGTCGGCTTCATGCTGTTCGCGGGCCGCGCCTGCCTCGTCTGCCACGGCTGGAACGCGGTCGGCGGCGGCGCGGCGCCCGACTTACGCTACTCGCCGGCGATCACCGACGCGGCGACCTTCCGCACGATCGTCAAGGAAGGCGGGTTGAAGCTCAACGGCATGCCGCCCTTCCCGCAGTTCACCGACACGGAGCTGGAGGACTTGCGCTTCTACCTGCGCACCCGCGCGCAGCAGGCCCCGGGCGAGCAGAAGGCCTACATGGACCGGCTGAAGGCCGCCAAGGCCAGCAACGCCAAGCCACAGGACTTCGCGGGGAAGTGGAACATCGTGATTCAGTCACCCGTGGGTCCTCAAAAGGCGGTGATGGACCTGAAGGTGCAAGGCAACGTCGTGACCGGCAAGGTGACGGCGGAGCAAGGCTCGGTCGATGTCGCCGGCGCCTTCGCCAACGGCCGCGCCAAGTTCAAGGGCAAGGCCAGCATGCCGATGCCGATCACCATCGAGTACGACGTGACGGTGAAGGACGGCGAACTGACCGGCGAGAACACCAATGGCCCGTTCGGCACCTTCCCGGTAAGCGGCACGCGCTAAATAGACCAAACTGGCCCTCTCCCCAATTGGGGAGAGGGCCAACCACACAATGAACGTTTCAGCGGCGCCAGAACGCCAGGCGATCGCGGACCTTGCGCCAGTGGAACACCGCGAACCCGCTTCCGAATACGCCGCCCGCCATCAGCAGCAGCTTGGCAATCGCACCAACCGTGCCGGTGAGCGCACCGATGGTGACTCCCCAGAACAGCTGCGACAGAATGGCGACCAGGGTTCCCATCCCCGCAACATCGCGGACGGGCCCTGAACAATCAAGGCGTTATGCTGCGATCGGCAGGTCCTGGCGGGTCTGTCGCTGGTTCTCACGTAGGGCGGCATAGCCGGCCAGCGCCGCCGAACCGAGCAGCGACAACGCGTCCTCGGCAAAGGCCACCGGCGCATCGCGACCGATCGCCTTGGCCAAGGCCGCCCGGGCCTTGTAGCTGATGTAGGCGCCCGCCAGCGCACCGGCCGCGCCGATGCCGGCCGCCAGCAAGGCACGTCCGGGTCGAGCCGCCGCCGCGCCCGACAAGGCGCCACCGATGGCACGCCCGGCCAGCGCCGAGGGGGCGATGCGCGCCGGGATGCCGGGCTGCTTGTCGGCGATGTACTCGCCGATCGCCGCCGCGCTCATGATCGCGCCGGTCCACTTGGAAGCCAGGAACGAGAGCGGCGTGCCTGCTAGGCCGAGCCCACTGCTGGCGGCGGCGACCGTCACCGCGGCCGGCGGAGTGAAGGTGCGCTGGCCGTTGGCAAGGCCGAGGAACAGCGGGACCGACACGTCCTCCATCGTCACGCCAGAGCGTTCGCCCTTGCTGTCGAGCACGGCGATAGGCGGACGACGACGTAGGCCCTTGCGGACGGCTTCGGTAACGAGGCCGAATACCGCATGCGAGGCCAGGCCATAGAGGTGCGTGCGCAAGGTATAGCGCAGCGGCTGGCGCGCGAAGCCGGCGAGCGGCACGGCGATCTGGTCGATCAAGGTGGCGCAGGCAAGACCGAACGCCAGGCCGCGCCAGCGCGTCACGCCCGGCGCCGTTTCGGCAAGCGCGCCGTAAGCCGCACCCGCGAGCGTGCCGGTGACGTAATGGACGGCCTGCCCGCCCGCTTGGCGGTCCGCCCGCCGGAGCCGCGCCGCACCTGCAAGACGCGCCGCGCTGAGCGCAGCCTGCTCGGTTGCCGGCGGCTTCGATCCCGAGGGCTGGAACAGAGCGGCGGAATAGGTCTGGAACACTTCCATGACCGCAGCCCCCGCCAGTCCGGCAAGCGCGCCCGCCGCGGCGCCATCGGCGATCTCCACGGCCGTATCGACCGCCGGCCGCGGTTGCGTGAGGGTCTCGCCGGTGCTGGTCTCAAGAAGCATGCGCAGTCGTCCTGTCCTGTTATGCCGGAGGGGCATTCAGGAGAGGAGCGTTCGGGAACAGCGGCGAGTTCCCGCGGATCGCCGCACAGGCCATAAGGGCAAGCGCGTGACTGGCTCGTTCTTGAGACTTGATACGTCGGAGCGCCGCAGATCCGCAACGCTCCGATCGCACGTTCAAGTCCCGTCGGTGTTCACGCTGACGATGCCGGGACGCTCGGCGCCCATGCCGGAGAAACCGATCGAGTAGCCGCCATCCACGGGCAGGATCGTGCCGGTGACATAGGCGGACTCGTCACTGGCGAAGAACAGCGCGGCATTGGCGATGTCCTGTGCCAGGCCCCAGCGGCCCATCGGAATGCCGGCGAGCGTCGGGAAGTCGGCAGGCGGGCGGTCGTGGGTCTTGGATGCCTCCACCAGGCCGGTCCACATCGTGCCGGGCGCGATGGCGTTCACGCGGATGTTCTTGTCCGAATAGTCGAGCGCGGCGGTCTTGGTCAGCTGGTTCACGCCGGCCTTGGCCGCGCCGTAGACGCTATGGTGCTTCCACCCGACCACGCCAGAGGCCGAAGTGGTGTTCACGATCGAGCCGCCGCCGGTCTTGAGCATTGAGAGAATGCCGTACTTCATGCCCAAGAACGCGCCGCGGATGTTGGTTGCATGGACCTTGTCCCAGATCTCGACGGTTTGGTCGGCCAGCGGCGCCATCGGGCCGCCGAAGCCGGCGTTGTTGCACAGCACGTCGAGCTTGCCGAACGTCTCTTCGGCCTTGGCGATCATCGCCTGGACGTCCGCCTCGTTCGAGACGTCGCAGCGGATGCCCACCGCGCCGTTGCCGACAGCGGCGGCGACCTCGTCCTGCTTGCCTGAGATATCGGCGAGCACCAGCTTCGCACCGTGCGCGCTGAACAGCTGCGCCATTGCCTTGCCCATGCCAGAACCTGCGCCGGTGATCACGGCGACTTTGCCTTCCAGCCTTCCGGCCATTGGTCTTCTCCCTTGTTGCGTTTCTAAGCCGACGTATCGATCGTGGGACGGACCGAAATCTCCGAGATGTTGGTCCGGCGCGGCATGGCCATCATGAAGACGATGGTCTCACCAATGTCGCGCGGCTTGACCGCCCCTTCCTTGCTGACGTGCGCGGCGATCGCCGTGCGCCAGTTCGGGTCCTTGATGCCGCCGGCGACTTCGGTCTCGGTGGCGCCGGGCATCAGCGTGGCGACGCGGATGTTCTTGCCGCCCAGTTCTTGGCGCATGCCGTCGGTCATCATGTTCACGGCATGCTTGCTGGCCGAGTAGGCGCTGGTCATCGGCCCGCCCTTGCGCCCCGCAAGCGAGGAAATCGTGACAATGTCGCCGATACCCTGCGCCAGCATGTGCGGCACCGCCTCGGCGCTGGTGTAGACCGTGCCCATCAGGTTGATGTCAATTACCTGGCGGTAGGTCTCGGTGTCGCAGTTCTCGATGCCGCCCGCCTGCATCACGCCGGCCGAGTTGATCAGGATGTCGATGCGCCCGAACGCCGCCACCGTCTGCGCGATGGCGTTGCGGGCATCGGCCTCAACCGCCATGTCACCCGGGATCGCCAAGGCCTTGCCGCCCAGCGCCTCGATCTGCTCGACCAGCCCGGCCAGCCGCTCGGCCCGGCGCGCGGACATCGCGACGGTCGCCCCTGCCTCGGCCAGGCACAGCGCAGTCGCCTCGCCGATCCCGGAGCTGGCGCCGGTGACGAGCGCGACTTTGCCTTCGAGCAGCTTCGACATAGGTGGTGGCATCCTCTCCGTTTCGGGTCCGCCGATCGGCGGCCTCTATAAAGTATCCAATCGATGGCCTGACCGATGATCGCTGTCAATGCTGAACAGGTGTTCAGCGGGTAGGCGGTCACCTTCGGCTAAGTCGCAAACGGAGCCTGGCAGGCCTCGATAGGCTCAGCCTAGGCAGCGTTGAGCCAGCGTGCGTTTGCATCTTGTGCATTAGCCACGACGTTCATCCGAACACCGCCGGAGCTGAGCTTGTCGAAGCCAGCCAGCTGGCCTTTGCCCAACCGCCACTCCATCGCCTACCGAAACCTGTATACCATTACGCAATCGCCAGCACGCTGCGGTGGATGAAGCGCACCAAGTCCGCCTGCCCCCGAGCGCCCGTCTTGGCGTAGATCCGCTTGGAATAGGTGCGGGCCGACTCGACCGTCAGCCCCAGTTCGCCCGCCGCCTCGGTAATCGACATCCCCCGGCTGAGGGCCAGCGCCAACCGTGCCTCGCTCGGCGCCAAATCGAACAGCTGACCGAGCTGGTCGCAACGATCGGCCGAGGACCAGTTGTCGGCATGCACGTAGGCGACGATCGCGGGCGCGGCCTGCATCGTCCCCATGCGTTGCGCCGAGGCGACCAGCAGCAGGTCGAGCCACGGCTCGCGGCTGAGGACGATCGCGCGCGGGCGGGCCTGCGGGTTGCCCAGCAAGTCGGCGACGGCCGCCACGATCTCCTTGCGCAACTCCGCGCCTTTGGCGGTGAGGCGCCCGTCCTTGCCCCGTGCCAACGTTGCGCTGGCGGCGAGCAGTTCGGCCGCGCTGTAGTCGGCATCGAGGATGCGCCCTTCGGCATCGAGCGTGACCCAGCCAAAGTTCATGCGCCGGATCGCTTCGGTGGCGACGGCCGCCACCATGCGCTCGCGCTCCAGCGCGACGTGCGCGCGCATCGCCGCGCGCAGGAAGGGCGCCAGGTCCTGCAGCAGCCCGTCGACCTCTGGCGGGAAATCACCGGTGTGGCGGGAAATGGTGATCCAACCGCTGACCCCACCCGGCTCGGCGACCCGGATCATGCGCATGTGGTTCATGCCACTGGGCTCGAGCAGCTGGTCGAGGTAATCGCGATGCGCCGGATCGTCGAACTGGAGCAGCTCTGGCAGCGGATACGATCGGCCCTCGACCATGTCATGGTAAGGCATCGGATCACGGCGATAGAGCTCCTCGCGATAGCGGCGGGAGACGGGCGGCGGTGACGGTTCGCCCGCATAGAGGTGGATCACCCGCGCCTCGGGCGTGCCGAACGGCAGCGGGCGAAACACCAGGCTGGCATAGTCTGCTGCCGTGCGTGCCTTCAGCTGCTGGAGGAACACCGTCCACGGCGGACGCTCGACCACGCCCGCGATCAGCGGCTCGACAAGGGCGGCGGCGTCCTCTCCGGAAAGCATGTTCTATCCCCAAATGGGAATTCTCGTTCCCCGGGGCCTAGCCCACAACCGCGGCGCAGACAATCGTGCCCGTGAAGAGGTACAAATGCTGGAGAGGATGCCGCCCATGCCCTTGGACATGCCCGTCCAGCCCGCCGCTTTCCTGCGCACCACGCTGCCGCTCGGGATAGACATGGTGGGCGAGTACGACTCGGGTCGCTACCATTCGATCTGGTTGCCAGACCATATGGTCAGCTTCTGGCCGGACTCGATCTGGACGCCCGAGTTCACCGAGCTGGCCACGATCAGCCCCAGCCCACACCGCCACCTGGACGGCATGGCAGTGACCGCCGCCGCCGCGGTACTGACCACGAACACCCCGCTCGCCACGACCGTGATCGACACCGTACGCCGGCATCCCTCTCTGCTGGCGCAGTCGGCGTTGACGATCAGTCACCTCTCCAAGGGCCGCTTCATCCTCGGCCTTGGCTCGGGCGAGCTGGAGAACACGGTGCCTTATGGCTTCGACTTCAGGAAGCCGGTCAGCCGCTTCGAGGAGTCGATCAAGGTCATCAAGCTGCTGTGGCACTCGAACGGCCCGGTCGACTTCGAGGGCGAGTTCTACAAGCTGGAGCACGCCCGGCTCGACACCGAACTCTACGAGGGCAAAGCACCCGAGATCTGGACCGGCGCGGCGGGCCCGCGCATGCTGGGCATCACCGGGCGCGAGGCGGACGGCTGGTGGCCGGCCGGCTCCTACACGCCCGAGGATTTCGCCGCCAAGCTCAAGGTGATCCTCGACGCAGGCGACGCGGTGGGGCGCGACATGAGCCATTTTACCCCGGCGCTCACGCAGATCTGCCTGATTGGCGAGGACGACGAGATCGACGAGATGCTGCGCCAGCCGATGGTGAAGTCGATCATCGCCATGCTGAATGCGAAGGACGTGGCGCAGTTCGGCTACGAGCACCCGATGGGCCCGGACTGGCACGGCATCATGGACTTCGACCCGCACGTGCTCACCCGTGAGCGGATGATCCAGTTTTGCGAGGACCTGGATACGCAAATGATCCGCGACATCTTCCCGGTCGGCACACCCAAGCAAGTCGCCGCCAAGATCAAGGGCTTCATCGATGCCGGCGTGCGCGTCTACAAGCTGATGGAGTACGGCGGCATGGGCGGCCTGCGCTTCAGCGCCAACTCGGCCGCCAAAGTGCGCGAGACCGAGGACGAGATCCAGAAGCTGGTGCCGGCGTGATGGCGACGGTGGCCGATGGGCAACTCGATGCCGAGGCGCTGCTGGCGCGAGCCGAGGCGGAGACCGGCCTGTCCGACTGGGCGGACGAGACCTTCCCCGAGCGCTTCGGCTTGGCAGTTGCGCACATCAACACGATCCCGATGGATGAAGCCGGGCGGGAGGCGGCTTCCGAGAACATCCACTGGCTGCTCACCGACCGGCTCAACTTCTTCCAGGACCGCAAGGACTACCCGCTCGCCGACGAAGTGATCGAGCGGCCGATGTTCGCCACCGGTGAGCCGCGCTCGGGCACCACCTTGATGCACGCGCTGATGAGCGTCGATCCCGATGCGCGGGCGCTGCGCTTCTGGGAGGTCATGCATCCCTCACCTCCGCCAGGCACGGTGACCGGCACCGATCCGCGCCGCGCGCAATCCGACGCCGAGTGGGTCGAGATCAACACCAAGATGGCCAAGTGGCTCCACAGCCACCCCTACAACGACATGCTGGGCGATGGCCTGCCCGAGGATGAGCGCACCTGGGGCTTCGACTTCCGCGTCATGACGCCGACCGGCTGGTGGCGGGTGCCAATGCAGAACCTCTCGCTCGGGCTGCCGAGCGAACCGGTGGCGCAGTACCGCATCCATAAGGCGATGCTCCAGGCGTTCCAGTATCGGCGACGCAAGAAGCATTGGGTGCTCAAGGGCTTTCACACCATGCGTCTACAGGCGTTCTTTGACGCCTACCCAGACGCGACGCTGGTCTGGCTACACCGCGATCCCGTCATGGTGGCGGCCAGCTCGACGATGATGATGTCCGACATCATGGAAGGGATCGTCGGCCCGATCGACCTGGTCAAGGAAGCGAAGATGCACCTGGAGCGGGTGCGCATGTCTAACAAGGTCACCATGAGCGATCCCCTAGTGGACAATCCGCGCATCCACCACGTGCTCTACCATGACTTCGTGCGCGATCCGGTCAGCACCGTTCGGGGCTATTACGAGTTCGCCGGTCGTGAGTTCACGCCCCAGGCCGAAGCGGCGATGCGCGACTATCTGGCCAACAACAAGGGCGATCGGCACGGCAAGTTCCACTACTCGACGCAAGTGCTGGTGGATGCCGGCTACGACATCGACGCGCTGAACGACGAGTTCCGCCCCTTCCGCGAGCGCTTCGGCGTGCCGATCGAGGTGCGGCGGTGATGTCTTCCCCGAGAGGGGGAGGGAGAGGGGAACCGCCCGAAGGGTGGTGGAGGGGACTCGCGTCCTCACGTGACCTCCGGGGATGGCGAGAGTCCCCTCCACCACCAACTTCGCTGGCGGTCCCCCTCCCCGTCTTGGGGAGGACATAAGTGCACCCGCGCGTCAGCCTCCACGAAGTCGCCTTTCTTGCCGAGGGCACCCGCGCCTTTGCCGAGCACGCCGCAAGCCTTGGTGTGCGCAAGCTCACTCTCGCCACTGGCCCGCTGCTCTCGCTCGGGGTGCCAGCCATCGCGCAGATCCTCGCCGACACCGGCACCTGCGCCACTGCGCTGAACCACGTCTTTGCCGTCCACCCCGACCTGCCGCGCGACCACGGCGAGGCCGCCCAACACCTAACCGCCGCGATCGATGCGGCTGCCCACCTCGGCGCAGACCGCATTTATCTCATCTCTGGCGGACGGGGCTCGCTCTCCTGGGAAGCCGCCGCGACGCGCTTCGCCGAACTGATCGCTCCTTGCGTCGAGCACGGCCGGCAGCGCGGCGTCACCCTGCTGGTCGAGAACGCCTCCGCGCTCAACGTCGATATCCACCTCGCCCACACCCTGACCGATGCCATCCGCCTGGCCGAGATCGCCGGCATCGGCGTGTGCATCGAACTGCACGCCTGCTGGATGGAAGGCGCGCTCGAAGCCAACCTCGCATGCGCCATGCCGCTGACTGGCTTCGTGCAAGTGAGCGACTACGTGCTGGGCGATCGCGTCTCGCCCTGCCGCGCGGTGCCTGGCGACGGCGCCATTCCGCTGGAACGCCTGCTCGGCACGATCCTCGATCTAGGCTATCAGGGGCTGTTCGACCTCGAATTGGTCGGCCCTCGCATCGCCGCGGAAGGTCCGCAAGACGCTACCGCGCGTGCGGCGCACTACTTGTCCGACCTGCTGACACGATTGGGAGCATAGCCATGGCCTATGGCGACGGAGCCGCCGATGCCGACCTCAGCGCCGCCTGGGCTCGTTTTTGCGATCGGCTGAAGGACGCCGGCGCCTACGCCTTCAAGGACGCCAACCCGCCCGCACCGATCCACCGCGCCGACGCGTTCCGCTTCCTGACGCAGAACCTGGGCCAGGCCTTCGATCTGGCGCTGGAGACACGCGATCCGGCATTCCCACAGGTTCATTACTTTACCACGCCGACGATGAAGCTGGGCGGCGACGTGTCCGACTTCACCTATCGCCAGGCCTGGATCTCTGGCGAGCACACGTACCGCCTGATCGGCCGTCGCGGCACAGCGCGCTGGCTCAACATCACGGTGCAGGGTCCAAAGCCCGAGCGTATCCCCGGCACCGACCACCCGCCGCTGCACGAGCCCTTCGGCGATGTCCCCGAGCGCAACATCCTCGGCTCGCAGCTGGAGACCGACGCCGATGGCCGCTTCGAGCTGATCATCGGCGGCGACGAGCGTTCCGGCAACTGGCTCCCCACCACGCCCGGTAGCCGCAAGTTGTTCATCCGCGAGGCTTTCGATGCCTGGGGTGAAACGCCCACGCCGTTGACCATCGAGCGCATCGGCATGGCCGAGCCGCGTCCCCTCGCCACCCCCGAACAGATGATCGAGGCGTTCGACTGGGCGGGCGATTTCGTGACCGGCCTGATGCGCGACTGGCCCGAGCACTCGTGGATGACCTCGGGCGGCGTATGCGATCCCCACCAGCTCAACCAATTCCCCGCCGACAAGTCCGCCGACACTGTCGACGATGCCAAGCGCGGGCGAATGGCCGCACACATGATCTGGCGGCTCCAGCCCGACGAGGCGCTGATCGTCGAGATGGATTGGCACGACGGCTTCTGGATCTTCGGCATGGGCGGGCCGTTCGTTGGCTCAATGGACTTCCTCCATCGCCCAACGAGCTACACACCGGCGCGCACCAAAGTGGATGCCGACGGCGTGGTGCGTTTCGTGCTGAGCCACGACGATCCTGGCGTGCACAATTGGCTCGACACGCAAGGGTTCTCCGACGGCAACCTGACGTACCGCAACCTGATGAGCCGCAACCCCGCGACATTCCGGACCCGGCTGGTCCAGCGCGCCGCGTTGATGGAGCACCTGCCTAGCGACACCGTGACCGTCACGCCAGAGGAGCGCGCCATGATGCTCCTCCAGCGTTATCGCGCCATCAAGCTGCGTTTCGGCATCTAGCGTGCCTCTTCGCAAAGTCGCTTGCACAGACCGCCTGGCGCCGGTAAATGCGCCGCCTGCCCCCGGCCTAGCCGAGGCATGCCGCTTTAGCTCAGTTGGTAGAGCACATCATTCGTAATGATGGGGTCACGTGTTCGAGTCACGTAAGCGGCACCACTACTCTTTCAGCTGGCGAGACTTGGGCGCTGCGGCGCCTTGCGCGATCATTGAGCGAGCGGCCGAAAGATGACCACCATGACCGCCGACCAGCTTGCGAACTTCATCGTCGAGAGCATCGACCGCCATGGCCTGCGCGGGCTGATCTATGAGGCCGATGGCATGACCGACGTCGTCGTCCACGGCAAAGTGAACATGCTTGCCGTGGCCGAGGATGTGATTGCTGCGCTGGGCGCTGAAGCGAGCGCCGGACGCTAGTCGCCGGCCGCTAGCCGCTGGTGTTCGCGCGCGGCTTCGGCGGTCTTGTCACGCGGAGGAATGGCATTGCTGCGCACGATCTCGGCCCGGTTGTCGACCGCGCTGATCAAGCGCGCGCGCTCCAGGTTGCCGGGCGTGCTGACGATCCACACCGGACCGTTTGCGATGTTCTCCAGCCCCTCGCGCGCGACGGTCTCGGGCGGCTCCGCGAGGTCCACCGGCATGCCCAGCCGCGCCATCGCGGGCGTGGCGGTAAAGCCGATGTTGAGGTGCAGCACGTCGACGCCGAGCGGCGCGCACTCGGCCCACAATGCTTCGGAGAAGATGCGGCTGAACGCCTTCGCGCCGGTGTAAGTGGCGAGCGTGGGCGAGCCCAGATAGCTGCTGAGCGAGCCGCCCAGGATGATCCCGCCGCGCCCGCGCTTCACCATCAGCGCACCGTAGTGACGCGCGAAGTTGGCCTGGCCCAGCACGGTGATCGCCAAGACCGAGCCGGTGACCTCCTCTGGTAGCTCGACGAACAAGCCGCGCGTGTTGTTGGCGCCTGCATTATAGACCAGCAGTCCGACTTCGATGTCGTCGGTCACGCCACGCACCTGCGCGAGCACGTCAGGCTGTGCAAGGTCGGCGGAGAGGACGCGGACCTCGGCGCCTTGGCCGCGCAATTCGGCCGCCAGTTCATCAAGCGGGCCCTGCTTGCGCGCGACCAGTACCAGCTTGAACCCGTCCGCGGCCAGCAACTGGGCAAAGGCGGCGCCGACCCCTTCGGAACCGCCGATGATCAGGGCCCATGGGCCGTACTTTTGCAGATCCATCGTCCTCTCCCTTTTTATTGTGTCAGTCGAGCGGGATGCCCAACCCCTCCAGCTCGCGCTCTGCCCAGAACAGGCGGCCGGTGTACTCCCACGGGTTCTCGCAAGCCGCGAAGTAGACCATCATGCGCGCGGGCACGGTCATCGGCACGGCGACACTGTCGTCGAGGCCGCGCTCCTTGACGCGAATGGCGACCAGTTCGGTCGCGACCAGGCCCGGGTGAAGCCCGATCACCGCGATGTTGCGCGCGTGCAGTTCGGGAGCCATGGCGTTGCCGAAGCGATCGAGCGCGCGCTTGCTCGAGTAGTAGCCCGGAACCGCCAGGCTGAAGCCGCCGACCGCGCCCAGCTTGGGCAACTCCTCGGGCTTGCGGAAGACTTCGCCGCTACCGGTCGAGAGGTTGATGATCCGCCCGCCGCCACGCGCCTCCATGATCGGCACGACCAGCTGGGTCAGCGTGAACGGCGCGTGGACGTTGACGGCGAATTGATAGAGCCACTCCTCGCGGGTGAGCTCCAGAAACGGCTTGCCCCAGATCTCCCCCGTGGTGGCGGCCGCGTTGTTGACCAGCACGTCAACACCGCCGAAGCGCTGCACCGCTGCATCGACCAGCGCGCGCAGGTCCGCCTCCTCCGCCAGGTCCGTGGCGACGGCAATCGCCTCACCACCCTGTGCCTCGATCGTCGCCAAGGTCTCGCCGATCGTGCCGGGCAGCGCCGCGTCGACCTCCACCGTGCGTGCGGCGAGCACCACCTTGGCGCCTCGCTTAGCGAAGTCGAGCGCCGCCTGCTTGCCCATGCCGCGGCTGGCGCCAGTGATGATCACGACCTTGCCTTCGAGGCTGAGTTCACGCTGCCGTTCTGTCGGAATGGACGGATAGTCCTGGCCGGCGCTGCCGCTGTGCGCGAACGCGACGTTGTCTGACACCTTGCTCATCTCGATCTCGCTTGTTCCATTATTGGAATAGTAGTTGTTGATTGTGGAATGATGTGCCAGTGCGATGGACGAGTCAACGCCGCCGCGGCGATGCCTGGAGCTGCCCTTGCCCGATCCGTCGAACCCCACCGCACGCGTGATGGACGTGCTGAAGTTCCTCGCCGCCCACCCGACAGAGACCTTCACGCTGGCGGAGATCGCGCGCCATGTGGGCCTGAGCAACGGATCGGCGCATCGGCTGCTGACGACGATGGCGGCGGGCCAGTTCCTCTCGCGCAACGAAAAGCACCGGACTTACTCGCTCGGCATCGCACTGGTCGCCATCGGACAAGCGGCAATCGCCAAGCACCAGGGCATCGAGATCGCGCGGCGCGAACTGGCGCGGCTGGCGGTCGATCTGCGGGCGCAGTGCAGCGCCAACTGCGTGGCGGAAGGCGACATCGTCGTGTTGGTGAAGGAGGGCAGTGCGCAGTCGCACCTGGGACTGACGCGCGTGGGCGAGCGGCGTCCGCTGGTTCCGCCGGTCGGTCTCTGCCACATCGCCTGGGGCTCAAATGCGCTGATCGAGGATTACTTGGGCAAGGCCGAACCGTTCATGGCCGCCCCCTTGCGCGATCACCTGCGCGCGGCGTTGCCGCTGATCCGTGAGCGCGGCTATGCGATCTGCGCTAACGGACCCGGCGCCGCCGCCAGCCGGCAGGCGCTCGTCATGGCGAGCGACCAGGTGCGCGACGCTGCCTATTGGGCGCGCGTGCACGCGTTGGTAGGCGAATTGTCCGCCGACGAGATCCAGCTGATCGATTTCGCCGCCGCAGAGGGCCCCGGCATCAGCTACATCGCCGCGCCGGTGTTCTCGCCCGCGGCCACGGTCGCCTTCCAGCTGGTCGCCACCGGCTTTCCGACCGACATGAACGTGCGAGAGATCGAAGCCTGCGCACGACGGCTATGCGCCACGGCGGCGATCGTGACGGCCGAGATGCACGGGCGCGTGCCGGCTGTCTAAAGCTGCGGCACCGGCTGCATGGGGTCGAGCGGCAGGCGGATCTCGGCGCGGTAGCCATCGTTGGACGGCCCCACTGCCAAGGCGGCACGCTCGGCGAAACGGATCGCCAGGCGCTGGCGAATGATGTGCAGGCCGATACCCTGGCGTCCCTCGCCGCTGCGCCCGCCCGCATTGCAGGTCGTCGAGTTGAAGACGCTGAGCACCAGGTCGCCTCCGTCCGCCTGCACATCCACGACGACGCGGGACGCACCGCGGCTGCGTGCCACGCCGTGCTTGATGGCGTTCTCCACCAGTGGCTGGAGGATGAAGTTGGGCACCGGCACTTGCGCGACCGCGGGGTCCATCTGCACCGAGACGTGCAGGTTATCGCCAAAGCGCGCGCTTTCGATGCCTAAGTACGCGCGGATGACCTCGATCTCCTGCGCGACGGGGACGTCCGCCATCGGATCGGTGCCCAGCGAACCGCGCAGGAATTCGCAAAGGCGCATGATCATCTCCTCGGCCTCGTCCTTGCGGTCGATCAGGACCAGGCTGGAGATCGAGTTAAGCGCATTGAACATGAAGTGCGGGTTGAGCTGCAGGCGCAGCGCCGCGGCTTCGGAGCGGGCGGCTGCGGCCTCGGCGGCGGCAGCGCGTGCGGCGGCTGCATGTGCCGCGCCGCGCACGTGCATCGCCCAGAGCAGCGTCAGCGAGAGACAGAACGTCCACAAGTAGAGGATGCCGACGGTGAAGAGTCGCTGCAGGTTGATGTTGAGCGTCCAGACCTGCCACTCGGGGATGAAGGTAAGCGAGACCCAGCGCAGCCAGTAGAGGTCGAACGCGGCCTGTACGGCGGTCGCCAGCAACAGCGCCACGGCTTGCGGCGGCCAGCGCAACAGCGGCGATTGGCGGCGCAGCCGGGCGCGCAAGTGGTGCAATGCCAGGGTCTGCGAAACACCGAGCGCGAACAACGGGACGGAGGCGAGCAGGTTCAGCCCCGGCACCGAACGGCCCAGCAGGTACGCGATGATATCGACCAGCAGGTAGCCGAAGCCCCAGACGACCAGGACCGGCCCGATGACGGTACGTTGAAATGGCGTGTGCGCGGCCGCTGCCTCCTCGCCGCTCATCGGATGATCTTCTTGGGCTGGCATCCCAGCAGGCGACCTTCCGGATCGTACTGCGCCCATCGCGCGGCCATGCCGCTTTTCAGCATGGCGCAGCTGAGATCGACGCCCCTGCCGTTGCGGCACAGCGCGCCGACGCGCCCGAAGGAGGTCGGCCCGTAGGACACGCACTCGAGCCGTCCGGCCGCGAGACGCGACAGTTCGGCCTTAGCGGCCTGGCCGCTGGCATCGGGACACAGATCGAACTGATGGCACGTATCGTCCATCTCGCGCGCCTCGATCCCGCGCAGGCGGATCAGCACCGGCTGACCGTCCTGGTCGACCTCGGAGCAGGCAATCGGACCATCGCCGTCAAAGACGCTGAGCACGCTGCAGCGAAAGCGCTCACCCGCCGCGGTATCGACGCGGACCGGCGCCATGTCGCGCACGACATTGAACAGAATAAAGGCGACCGCGCCGATGATGATCGCGGCGATCACGGCGCCCATGCCGCCAGGACTGCTCGCCGTCCCGGCGCTCCCTGTTGCAGACACGCCGATCACCCCACCTGTCGCGCTACTTCCGATCGCAAGGCGTATACATGCGCGCGGGCTGCGCATCTATAGCGATCGAGACGAGGTCAGCAGAGTGACTTAAGCGCTGCTGTTCCAGCGGGTTTTTCTCAGACGTTCTGCGCAAATCAGCGCGCGCGGGGCGGTCCCTTGCGGTGCGGCTTGCCCGGTCCGCCGCTGCGAGGTCCACCATCGCGCGCGGGACCGCTGCGATACTGCCGGGCATTGTGCTTGGCGCTCTGGCGCGGGGTATCGGCCGGACCGCCTTCAGCCTGCTCGATCCGCACGCCGCTCTCGTCGGAGCCATCGGCTCCGGCCGTGCGGGCGACGGCGGCGGCGAACTTGCCTGCCGTGGCGCGCGGGATCTGGAACCAGGTCTCGGTCGCGGCGATGCGGATCGCGCCGATCTCACCCTTAGTGACGTGGCCGCGGCGGCAGATCAGCGGCAGCACCCACCGCGGATCGGCGTTCTGACGGCGTCCGATGTCCATGCGGAACCAGACCACATCCTCGAAGCCGGGGCGGTGCTTGTCGACTTGCGCCGCCTTGCGTGCTTCGGGCGTACCCTCGATCAGCTCCTCGGGGCTGGGCAGCGAGGCACGGTGTGCGCGCACCAGAGCGGCGGCGATGTCCTCGGGGCTACGCTCCGCCAGCAGACGGGCGCCGAGTTCGCGGTCCTCCTCGTCGAACTCGACAGGCGCCAGCAGGGCTTCCAGCGTGCGCTCGCGGTCCTTGGTGCGGATATCCTCCGGCGTCGGCGCAGAAATCCACTCAGCCTGCACACGTGCGTCGCGCAGCATGCCCTCGACACGGCGGCGGCGCGGGTAAGGCACGATCAGCACCGCGGTGCCCTTCTTGCCCGCGCGCCCGGTACGGCCGGAGCGGTGCTGTAGCGTCTCGGCGTCGCGTGGCAACTCGACATGGATCACCAGGCTGAGCGTCGGCAAGTCGATGCCGCGCGCGGCAACGTCGGTGGCGACGCAGACGCGCGCGCGACGATCGCGCAGCGCCTGGAGCGCGGCGTTGCGTTCGTTCTGGCTGTGCTCGCCCGACAGTGCGACGGCTTCGAACCCGCGCTCGACCAGGCTGGCGTGCAGGTGGCGCACGTTGTCGCGCGTGGCGCAGAACAGCATCGCCGTGTCCGCCTCGTGCAGGCGCAGCAGGTTGATCGCGGCATGCTCGATGTCGGACGGCGAGACGGTGACGGCCTGGTAGGCGATGTCGCCGTGCCCGCGCTCTTCGCCCACGGTGGAGATGCGCAGCGCATCGCGCTGATAGCGCTTGGCGAGCGCCGCGATCGGCTTGGGCATCGTCGCCGAGAACAGCAGCGTGCGCCGCTCGTCCGGCGTGCCGTCGAGGATCTGTTCCAGGTCCTCGCGGAAGCCCATGTCGAGCATCTCGTCCGCCTCGTCGAGGACTGCGACGCGCAGGGCCGAGAGGTCGAGCGCGCCGCGCTCCAGGTGATCGCGCAGGCGTCCCGGCGTGCCGACGACGATGTGCGCGCCATGCGATAGTGCGCGGCGTTCCTTGCTCGGATCCATGCCGCCGACGCAGAAGGCGATGCGCGCGTTGGCGGCGGCATAGAGCCAGCTGAGCTCGCGGCTGACCTGCAGCGCCAGCTCGCGCGTGGGCGCGATGATCAGCGCCAGCGGCAATCCGGGCGCCGGCAGCGTGCCATCCCCAGTCTCATTGGCAGCGAACAGCTGCGCCGCCATGCCGAGCCCGAAGGCCACGGTCTTGCCCGAACCGGTCTGGGCCGAGACAATAAGGTCGCGCCCTTCCGCCTCCGGTTCGAGCACGGCGCTCTGGACGGGAGTCAGCGCGGAATAACCGCGCGCGGCGAGCGCTTCGGAAAGAAGCGGGGGAACGGATTGTGGTGTCATGAAGTGGGGCTACATGGGCCTCTCCGCGCCCGGACACAAGGCCCGAGGCGGTTTGGTCACGCAACCGCGCCGCTTCAGCCGCCCAGTTTGGACAGGATAAAGGCCAGCAGGAAGCCCGCCACGGTGATCAGGCCCGAGAACTCGTGCGTCTCTTCAGTCGCTTCCGGGATCATGGTGTCGACCAGCATTGCCAGGATCGCACCCGCGGCGATTGCAGTGGTAGCGGCGATCACGTCCGGGCTCGCGCCGGCCAGCGCGACGTTGCCGATCAGCGCGGCAAGGCCCGATAGCACGGCAATGCCGCCCCAGACGCCGAAGATGTAGGCCGGCCCTCGGCCCGCCTGCTTCATGCCCGCCGCGCTCGACAGGCCTTCGGGCACGTTGGAGAGGAACACCGCGGCGACCGTCACCAGGCTGACCCCGCCGCCTTGCAGCAGGCTGACGCCGATCACCACCGACTCCGGGATGCCGTCCAGCAAGGCGCCGATGGCGATGGCGAGACCGGAACCGCTGTCGGCCGACGGCTGGCTCTGGTCCGGGTTGGAGCCCGAGCGTTTGCGATGGCGGGCGCCCGCGCGCGACACCACGACGTTGGCGAGGGTATAGGCGAGAGCGCCGCCGACGAAGCCCAGTGCAGTCGAATCGAACCCGCCGCGCCGGTACGCCTCGTCCATGAGGTCGAACGCGACGGCAGAGATCAGCACGCCCGAGCCGATCGCCATGACGGCAGCGATCAGCCGTTGCGGCAAGCGCACCCAGTACGCGACGCCTGCGCCCAGCAAAAGCGCCGAGCCACCGACCAACCCCCAGAAACCTGCCTGCAACGCCAGAGACATGATCGCGTAACCGCCGCGGCGGCAGATGGCTCCCGGCTCAGGGGTTACATGATCTCAGGCCGGTTTGCTGCCAGCCGGATCATGCGCCGCGGCGAACCGGTCGATCTCGCCCGGCGCCAGTTCCAGCCGCTGCGCCACGGTGCCGATGTCGATGTCCTCTGCCCGGAAGCGCGCGAGCAGCTTGCGCAACACGTTGCTGCGCGCGCCATAGGCATCGCGGGGGGAGGCGACGTGCGCGAAGCAGTTGAACAGGATACGCCCGTCGGTGATCGCATCGACGAAGGCCTTGGGTGCCGGATCGTCGAGCACGGCGGGTTCCTGCTCGAACAGCTCGGTGACGATGGCGATCACGCGCTCGGCGTCGATTTCGAGCGGGACCGAGAACTGGATCTGAAAGCGGCCGAGCGGATTTGCGAGCGTCTTGTTCAGCACCGACTTGGTGATCAGCTCGGAGTTGGGGACGATGAGCGTAGAATGGTCGGCCAGGGTGATCTCGGTCGATCGCACCGAGATGCGCTTCACGTCGCCTTCGTCGGTGCCGACACGGACCAGGTCGCCGATCTTGATCGGGCGCTCGGCCAGCAGGATGAGCCCCGAGACGAAGTTCTGGGTGATCGCCTGCAAGCCAAAGCCGATGCCGACCGACAAGGCCGAGAGCAGCAGCGCGATCCGCTCCACGCCGATACCCAGCGAGGCCAGCGCCCAGATGATGGCAAGCGCGATGCCGACATAGCGCGCCACCAGGCTGACCGAGTTGCGGCCCGATCCGTCGAGGTCGGTGGCGGGCAGGTAGCGGTTGTCGAGCCAGGACATGAAGGCGCGCACAACGCCGAGCCCGATCGCGAGCACCAGGATCGAGCGCACGATCGCGCCTGGCGAGATCTCGATCCCGCCGACCGCGATGCCTTGCGACAGCGTGCCGAGCCGGCCGAACAGGCTGGTCAGCCCGCCGCCGCCGCCGAACGGCGAGAGCAGCAGGCCGAGCGCGATCAGCACCAGCACCAGCCGCAGCGCGAACGAGAGCAGGACGCCGAACTGGTCGACCAGGCTGGGCCTGAGGCCCACGCTGCGCACCAGCGTGTTGCCCAAGCGGCTGTTGCGGCTGAACAGGGTGGTGGCGACATCGTCGGCGCCGTTCAGCAGCAAGTAGAGCGCCGAGCCCGTCAGTACGATCCAGATGATCAGCCGCGCGACGAACAGGCTGAGCGCGACATAGCCGATCGCCAGGCCGACCAGCGCCACGGCAACGAGCAGCCAGGCAAGCAGCACCAGCGCGCCAAGGCCGGTGCCGCTGGCAGGCGCATCCGCCGCTTCCTCGCGCTCCGCCCGTTGCGCGCGCAGGCGGCCGAGCACGCGCAGGAAGGTGGCGATCCAGAACACGTGGAGCAGCGCTTCCACCACTTCGGCCGCAACCCACGCCGCCTGACTGGCGCCGACCGCATGATTGAAGGCGTCGACCAGGATGCTGAGAAAGGCGATGATCGCCAGCGGCCAGGCGAGCGGGCGCAGCCGCGTCGCGGTCTCGTCCGAGACCGGGAGCACTCGCCACGAGGGCTGTTGACGCATCAGCACCGCCCCGGCGACCGCGACGGTGAAGGCGGCGAAACCGCTGGCTAGCACCAGCCCGTCGAGCAGTCCGTCCCAGCGGCCAGGCAGCACCTGCGACCAGCGCAGCCCCTGGACGAAGGCGACAGCGGCCAGCGTCGGCAGGATCGTGCCGACCAGCAGGCGCCACAAGGCAAAGCCGGAGCGGCGGATGCGGTGGCCGGGCGCCGTGCCGATCAGGTAGCGCTGGCCCAGCTCGCGCAACTTGATCCGAGCCGGGAACAGCAGCACCGCCGCCACCAGCGCGCCCAGCACCATCGTCCAGGGCACACCTTGGCGCCAGCGATCGAAGCCTTGCGTCACGCCCTGGTTCACGAAGCGGTCGACGCGCCGCACATCGCGCGGCAGGGCGGAGACCACAGCGCTCCAGAAATCGGGCGTCAGCGGCGAATGAGCACGGGTCGACAGGGTCTCGTTCAGCTGCTCGGCCCGGCTGCGGTCGATCTCGTCGATCAGCTGCTGCGCCTCGACATCGACCAGCCGCCCGCGCTTGATCGCGGCATCGATAGCGGCGCGGTTCTGCGCCAGCCGCTGGCGCTCGCGCTGGATCTCGGGTGCTTCGGTGGTGCCCTGCGCAATCGGGCCAAGACCCTCGATACGAGCATCGATGCTGTCGAGCTGCTGCTGCAGGTTGCTGGAGGACGCGCGCACCGCCTGCTGCGCGGCGAGTGCCTTGGCGCGCAAGTCGTCGTGCTGGTCGACGTCCGCGCCGGCATCGAGCGCCCGATCGACGGCGCGCACTTCGCCCTCGGCCTGGGTGATCTGCGCGGCGGTCTGGACCAGCGTCTGCGTCTGAGCTTGCGATTGCGCCAGCGCGGGCGAAGCCAGCGCATGGGCCAGTGCTGCGACCAGCAGGGCAACGGCAACTCGGATGCCGGGGCGAAGGCGAAGGCCGAGGCAGAAAGGGGGCAGGCTGGACATCGGTGGCTTCATGTAGATCGCGCGAGCAGCGCTGCAACCTCGATCAGCGCTCACGTTTCTGCAGGTAGAGGTAGCGCGGATCGAACTCGGCCTCGCGCCAGAGCGCTTCCTTGTCGAGCACATCGACCCGCCCACGCCGCAGCTCGACCACCCCGGCCTCACGCAGTTCGCGCACCGTGCGATTGACGTGGACGTTGGTGAGCCCGGTGCATTCGCTGATCTCAACCTGGGTCAGCGGGAACGCGAAGCCGGTCTCGTCCGCGAGGCCGACGAGCTCCAGGCGCAGCTGCAGTTCGCTCAGCAGCATGGCAACGCGGCCCCGTGCCTTGCGCCGGCCCAGCGAAAGCTCCCATTCGCGGTGTATGGCGGCATCGAGATTGGTGTTGAACCAGTAGATGCGCGTGAGCGCGGGGAACTGTTCGGTCACGCGCCGCAGCCCCTCGTGCGGGAAGTGCGCCACCTTGGCCGGCGTCAGGGTCATGATATCGTGGTCGAGGTACTTGAGCGTGAAGCTGTGCAGGTCGACGAAATCGCCCGGCACGTGGATCTGGGTGATCTGGCGCCGGCCGTTGGTGAGGTCCTTGTAGCGGCAGATGAAGCCTTCCAGCAGCAAGGTGCTGTGAGTCTGCTCGACATAGGCGGGCACCACGACCTTGTCGGCGGGATGATCGCGCGTCTCGGAGATGAGCCCGCGTATCGCCTGCTCGTGCTCCGCTGTCAGCGTTGCGCGCGCGCGCAGCTTCATGAAATGGCGTTCCAACATCGTGCTCTCTTCCGGCTGGCGCGGATCAGGTCGCATGTATGGCGCAATATCCCGCTGGATCGGAGCCGGGTAGGCGACGCGTGGATCGAAGCCGGGATCGGTGGGCGAACGGTTGGCCATAGCGGCCGAACAATCCCGAAAACGATCCTGAGTTCCGAATGCGGACCACATCGCCCGACACGTCTCCCAGGCAAACTGACGCATGTTAAGCCAAGCGTCCAGCATTACCGCGGAAGCGCACACCCCGCCGGCTCCCAATCGCATCCCAATACGTGCGCGGACGACAAGTCACTCACTATTTTTTCATCAACTTAACGTGGGTAAATCAGCCCACCGTCTGAAATGCGCCACATAGCGCGCTCTGGGGTTTTCTGAGGGTACTTGATGAAGTCCGGTTTGGGCAAAGAGCCGTTACGCCGTTTCCGGAGGCACGAGCATCTCGCATTGGCTGGTGAAGCACAGGACAGGGTCTACCGCCTCGATGAAGGCTGGGCCTGTCGCTACATGTTGCTGCCGGACGGTCGCCGGCAGATCACCGCCCTCTACCTTCCCGGCGATTTCTGCGAGCCGCAGTGGGTCCTCGCCGGCCGCGCCGAGCTGCCGATCGTCGCGCTCACCGATGTAATCGCCACCGAGATTCCACTCGGTTCGATTGGCGGCGACAGCGACGAAGGCGTGTCGGAGCTGACCGAGGCGCTGATGACGAACTTCAATCGCCAGAGCGACTGGATCGTTAGTCTGGGCCGCCGGTCCGCCAGCGGCCGCATCGCAGCGCTGTTCGCCGAGATCTACAATCGCCTGCAGCGCAATGGCCGGGTCCGGCAGCCTTGCACCATTCCGTTGACGCAGCAGGACATCGCCGATGTGTGGGCTTGACGCCGGTGCACGTGAACCGCGTGGTGTCGGAGATGCGTCGGCAGGGCCTCGTGCAGTTCAGCGGCAAGACGATCATCGTCCCTCGCCCCGACGAGATCGCCGGACAGCACGACGGGCTGGGCCTACCAGGCTAGGGTTCAGCAACGCCCAGCAAAGCTAGGGAACCGGGCACGATGGCGGACGGTTCTTCGCTGCGATGAGGGGCAAGGCGGACTCGCTGTGAAGATCGCGACCTACAACGTGAACGGCGTGAACGGCCGCCTCCCCGTGCTGCTGCGCTGGCTGGAGACGTCCGCGCCCGATGTGGTCGTGCTGCAGGAGTTGAAGGCGCCGGACGCCAAGTTCCCGGCCGAGGCAATCGCCGGTGCCGGTTACCAGGCAGTGTGGCATGGGCAGAAGAGCTGGAACGGCGTCGCCATCCTCAGCCGGGTGGGCGAGATACACGAGACGCGCCGCGGGTTGCCGAACGACCCGGACGCGTCGCAGAGCCGCTACATCGAAGCGGCAGTCAACGGCGTGCTGGTCGGCGGGCTTTACCTGCCCAACGGTAATCCTCGGCCCGGCCCCAAGTTCGACTACAAGCTGGCATGGTTCGAGGCACTGATCGCGCATGCGGGCGAGTTGCTCGCGTCAGGTCTGCCTGTCCTGCTGGCGGGCGACTTCAACGTCATGCCGACGGACCTCGACGTCTATAAGCCCGAGCGCTGGACCGACGATGCCCTGTTCGCGCCCGAAGTGCGTGCCGCTTATGCTCGCCTGGTCGATCAGGGCTGGACCGATGCCCTGCGTGAGCGGCACCCGGGTGAGACGATCTACACCTTCTGGGACTATTTCCGGAACGCATACGGGCGCGATGCAGGCCTGAGGATCGACCACCTGCTGCTCAGCCCGGCACTCGCGGGCCGGCTTAAGGACGCACAAGTCGACAAGGACGTGCGCGGCTGGGAAAAGACCAGCGACCATGCGCCGGTGTGGATCGAATTGGGGGATTGATCTCGGCGTTCCCAAATGGTGTCGCCGCCTTTTCCTTCGTCATCCTCGTGAAGGCGAGGTTTTCATGACTTTGCGCGCTACGCCAAACTCCTGAACGTCACCGACCAGCGCGGCTGCTCCATCGGCACGATGCTGTGCTCCCAGCCATGCCGCACCTCACCCGACAGATGGTAGATCGAGCGCGGCGGCAGCGGCAGGGCAACGCGCTGGAAACCGCCGGGCTTGCGCCGCCGCAGCCGCATGCTGGCCTCGGCGCCCAGCGAGACACCCACGACATGCTCGAACACCGGGCGGTCCTTGTGCCAGCCAATCCCGGCGCCCGGATCGTAGCGGATCAGCAGCGCCTGCACGAGCGTGTCCGGCGCGAGCCGTGCGAACTTGCCCGCACGTTCGCGCAACGGCAGCAGCCAGTCCGGGATCGGCGCAGCCTGGGCGAAGCGGCCGTCCTCGAAATCGTAGGACCAGCCGAACGAGTGCGTCAGGCGCTTGCCCTCCCAACCTTGAAAACGGAAAGGCGCCAGCGCCTCGGCATCGATGCGGGCGATCAGTTCTGATTCTTCATCGGCATTGATCAGATCGACTGCGCTCGATAGCCCGGGCACCAGAGGAAGGTCGAACAAGCCGAACAGGTCAGCCATAACCTGCTCCCTCCCCGTTTGTGTGTTTGACCTGCTCACGTGCCCGATATGGACACGCCCGCACCGTCTCGCCACCGCGCTTGCCCGGCCCCCTTGCGCTCGGCTATCAGCGGGCTTTGCCCCCCAAGCGAAAGGCTTGATCCTTGATCTTCCTCACCCTGTTCGAGATCGTCGGCTATATCATCTCGGTCATCGTGATGCTGGTGATCGTCCAGTTCGTGCTGAGCCTGCTGATCTCGTTCAACGTGGTCAACATCCACAACGACTTCGTTGCCGCCGTGTGGAAGGCGGTGAACGCGCTCCTCGAGCCGCTTTTCCGCCCCATCCGGCGCATCATGCCCAACACCGGTGCGATCGACTTCTCGCCGCTGGTGCTGATCGTCGGGCTCGAGATCCTGCGCATTATCCTCAAGAACCTGGCCATGGCCTCGGTCTCGGGCGCGCTGTGAGCGAGACCGTTCTGGAGAACTCGGCCGTGAACAGGCGCATCGACGGCAAGGCCTTCGCCGAAAGCCTGCGCCTGCGCGTCGCCGATGCCGCTGCCGGCTTTGAAAGCGCAACCGGGCGCAAGGCCGGCCTCGCCGTGGTGCTGGTCGGCGAGGATCCGGCCAGTCAGGTCTACGTGCGCTCGAAGGGCAAGCAGACCCTGGCCAGCGGCATGGAAAGCTTCGAGCATAAGCTGCCTGCCGACACGTCCGAAGCGGACCTGCTGGCGCTGGTCGCGCGGCTGAACGCCGACCAGGCGGTCGACGGTATCCTCGTGCAGCTACCCCTGCCCGCGCACATCGACGAGCAGAAGGTGATCGCCGCGATCAGCCCCGACAAGGACGTCGACGGTTTCCACGTCATCAATGCCGGGCGCCTCGCGGTCGGCCAGCCCGGCTTCGTGCCCTGCACGCCGCTCGGCTGCCTGATGCTGCTGAAGGACCGGCTGGGCTCGCTCTCCGGCCTCGACGCAGTGGTAATCGGGCGCTCCAACATCGTCGGCAAGCCGATGGCACAACTGCTGCTGGGTGAGAGTTGCACTGTCACGGTGGCACATAGCCGCACCAGGGATCTGCCCGAAGTCGTGCGCCGCGCCGACATCGTCGTCGCCGCCGTGGGCAGGGCCGAGATGGTCAAGGCCGACTGGATCAAGCCCGGCGCGACCGTGATCGACGTCGGCATCAATCGCGTGCCCGCGGCAGAGGAGGGCAAGACCCGCCTGGTCGGCGACGTGGATTATGCCGGCGTATCGCAAGTCGCAGGAGCGATCACGCCGGTGCCGGGCGGCGTCGGCCCGATGACCATCGCGGTGCTGCTGCGCAACACGCTGGTCGCTGCGCATCGCAATGCCGGGATCCCGCTCGCCGCGGACGCTCTGTGAGGATGCGGGCGCTCGTCCCTGCGGCGCTGATCGCGGGAGGGCTGATCGCCGGCGGCCTGATCTCGGCCGCCTCTGCCCGGCCCGAGCGCCCGCAGATGCGTTTCGCCAGCCCGGCCAAGGCCATCGCGGCGGAGATCGCGTTTGCCCAGCTCGCCCAGCGCAAGGGGCAGTGGACCGCGTTTCGCGAAACCGCCACCGAGGACGCAGTGATGTTCGTACCGCAGGCGGTGATCGCACGCGATTGGCTCAAGCGGCAGAAGAACCCGCCGGCCTCGGTCGCCTGGCAGCCTTACCAGACCTGGCTCAGCTGCGACGGGACGCTCGCGGTCAACATGGGGCCTTGGCAGCGGCCGGATGGTTCGCAAGGCTACTTCACCACCGTGTGGCAGCGACAGAAGAAGGGCGAATACAAGTGGGTCATGGACCAGGGCGATGTGCTGGCAACGCCGCTGGCCGCGCCCGAGATGATCGCCTCTAGCGTCGCCGCGTGTGACCGCAAGCAGGCCCGCCCGCCTGCTGGTGCGATTGCGCCCGGCGGAACGATCGCCCCCGCCCCAACATTTCCCGCCGGCACGCGCGGCGGATGGAGCGAGGATCGCACGCTCAGCTGGGCTGTCACCGTCGCGGCCGATTGCAGCCGCGCGCTGACTGTCAGCCTGTACCGCGGGGCGGGTAAGCCGCTAGAAACCGTGCTGGAAAAGCGCGTTGCCGCCCTGCAGCCTGCCGCAGTGTGTCCGCTCGCATGATCGGCGGCGATCTCATGGGGCTGTTCGTCTCGGCCTTTGTCACGCTGTTCGTGGTAATCGATCCGCCGGGCTGCGCACCGATCTTCGCCGGGCTGACCAGCGGCGCCAGCCACGTCCAAGCGCGAGCCATGGCGGTGCGCGCCTGCTTCATCGCTGCGTGCATCCTGTTCGTCTTCGCGCTGTTCGGTGAAAAGCTGCTCGCCTCGCTGCACATCGAGTTGAACTCGTTCCGCATAGCGGGCGGCATCATGCTGTTCCTGATCGCGCTGGAGATGGTCTTCGAGAAGCGCACCGAGCGCCGCAACCAGCGCGCCGAGAAGGTCCGCGCGCATGGCGAGGAGACGCCCGAAATCCCGGATGTCTCCGTATTTCCGATGGCGATGCCGATGCTGGCAGGCCCGGGCTCCATCGCCACCACCATGCTGCTGATGAGCCGTGCGCAAGGCACCGAGGCGACGCTGGTGATCCTGGCTGCATTGTCCGCGGTTCTGCTCTGCGCGCTGGTGGCGCTGATCGCAGCGCTGCCGCTGATGCGGCTGGTGGGCGATCAGGTGGAAGCGGTCATCTCGCGCCTGCTGGGCGTGCTGCTCGCAGCACTGGCGGCGCAGTACGTGATCGATGGCTTGCGCGAGGCGATGGCAGTGTGACGTCGTCCGGGGTCAAGCCCGGGACGACGGAGTTCGGCCGATCTACTGCAACGTGACCCCATCCTCGTCGCCACCCTCAGGTCGGCGGCCGAAGAACTGCATCAGCTGCACCAGCAACTCGCACCGCTCCGACACGCCGTTCGCCTCCAGCAGCGCCTGCTTGGCAGCCGGATCGAAGGGAGCGATCTGCGAGACGCCGTTGATCAGCGACTGGTCGTCCAGCCGCGAGACCTGGTCCCAGTCGACGCTGTAGCCCTGCGCATCGGCGAAGCGGCGCGCCTCGCGCTCGAAGCTGGCGCGTTCGACGGCAGCGAGAGACTGGTTCTCCGCATCGAACAGCATTTCGGCCTCGACCTGGCGGAACGGCGTGGAGACCTCCAGCTCGCGCAGGATGCGGAAGCGGGACTGGCCTTCCAGGATGATGTTGTAGCGCCCATCCTCCATCGCCTCGACTTCGCCGATGCGGCCCAGGCACCCGATCTCGAACAGCGGCGAACCTTCGACGGGCCGCTGCGGCTGGACCATCCCGATCAGCCGGTCGCGCACCAGCGAGTCACCGACCAGAGCACGGTAGCGCGGCTCGAAGATGTGCAACGGCAGCTGCAATCCGGGGTAGAGGATCGCGCCAGGCAGGGGAAAGATCGAGACTCGCGCCACCCGCTCAGCCGAACAGGATCGTGGAGAGCTTGCGGCGCGTGGCGGCGACCCACGGGTCTTCCAGGCCGATCGCCTCGAACATCTGCAGCAGCTTGGCCTTGGCCGCGCCTTCGCTCCACTCGCGATCGGCGCGGATCATCGCCAGCAGCGTCTCGGCCGCCTCTTCCCGCTCGCCGGCAGCGAAGGCCGCGCCCGCAAAGGCCAGCTGCGCATCCATGTCGGCGGGACGCTCAGCCGCAGCAGCGCGCAGCGCCGCCAGTTCGCTGTCATCGGGACGATCCTTGGCCAGCTCCAGGGCCGCGCGGGCACGCTCGATCTGCGGGTCGGCTGCCAGCTGCGGATCGAGCTGCGCCAGCAGCGCCTCGGCCTCATCAAGATGACCGGCGAGGATCAGGGCACGCAGCAGGCCGGCATTGGCATCGGCACTTTCGGGCGCCATGTCGATGATCTGTGCGAAGATGCCGGCCGCACGTTCCCCATCTCCGCTTGCGAGAACCTCCTCGCCCATCGCCAGCAACGGCGCGAGATCGGGTGCGGGTTCATCGCCGGCCTGCACCGGCAGCTTGGCAAGCAGCTGGTCGAGCAGGCCCTTGAGCTGCGATTCGGTACGTGCGTTGGTTAGGTCGGCGACCGGCTGCCCCTGAAACAGGGCATAAACGGTCGGGATCGAGCGGACCTGGAATTGCGAGGCAATGAACTGGTCTTCGTCGACGTTGACCTTGGCCAGGATCACGCCCTTGTCGGCGTATTCGGCGGCGACCTTCTCCAGCACCGGCGTCAGCGCCTTGCACGGGCCGCACCACTCGGCCCAGAAGTCGAGGATGACCAGCTTCGTCATGGACGGTTCGGCCACGTTCTGGCGGAACCGGTCCACGGCTTTCTGCTCTTCGAGGTTGAGGCCCATGCTCGCCAAAGTTCCGTGCTCCCGCAGAGATCCGTTCGGCGCCCTAGATCGCGATCCGGGCTGCCTTTGTGAAGGGCGAATGCGCGCCGCAAGCCAGCGTTCCACGCAATCTTGGCAAGCCATGCTTTTTTGCCTTGCGGCCTGAGATAACCGTTGCTAGTTGCGCGCCTCACCCCGGCCCACCGCCAGTTCGGCAGCGGGCCGCGATCGTTCGAGCGGGCGTAGCTCAGGGGTAGAGCACAACCTTGCCAAGGTTGGGGTCGAGGGTTCGAATCCCTTCGCCCGCTCCAGCGGATCGCACTTCGGTGATCCCCATCGATGAAATGAGCGCTGTCGGCCGCTTGACTTTTCGCGACTGCGAAGATTGATTCAGCTCATCGCGCCGCCACTTCCTCTTGCCTCAGAGGCGGGATCAAGGCCAGCGGTGCTGCATTTGCGAGACGTACGAAGCCGCCAACTTGCGAGAGCATCTCTTGAACGCCGTTGTCCCGTCCCGTCACTTTGCCCATGCCCACCATTGGGGCATCAAGGCCGCGCTTGCAGAACTGCCGCTGTCCAGCAATCCATACCGCACGCCCAAGGATCGGGCGGCATGGGTGGCCGGTTATCACCAGGCCAGCGCGCCCGCACTGATCATCAATCGATAGGATTGTCCCGGCGGCTCGTGGGGCCGAGCCGGCTTACTGCTGCACGATGGAACTGCGCTCGATCCGCCAGACCAGCTGAAGCTCGCTCGCACCCGGCACGTCGTTCGCTCGGCGCAGCACGATCGTGCCGCGACGCGAATCGCGCCCATCCTGGAAGTCGATGGTGACGGGCGCCTCATAGTAGAGCGATCCTGCGGCCGTGCCCGCGTCGCCCCGGCCGACGGCGATCTTGGGACCCGCCGCACCGCCGAACTCCGCTTCCAGCTTCTCCGGCGTCATCAGCGCGTCGAGCGACCAGGCCTTGGCTGCCGAGCCCCAATCGCCGACCCGCACCGCGTTGGTATAGAAGCGCAGCAACCGCTCCGGGTCACGCCGCTCCTGCAGCGCGCCCATGTCGAGCCCGGCGGCGATACCCGCCTCGGTGCCATCCGAAGCGTCGGCACTGGGCTGCGCTTCGGTCTCCGTCGGCACTACGCTCTCGCTGGCCGCAGGATCGGCAGGCGCGGCAGTCTCGCCCCCCTTGCACGCGGAAAGAGTGGCAAGCGATCCGGCAAGGAGGATCGGCAGCAGTCTAGCAGCTCGGCTTGGCATGATGTCGCATCGGCCCTTCGCTTCGGGGTTCCTCCCCACGGAACGCATTCAGCCCGCGCGGATGAGCGTGCCGGCGCCTTCCTGTGTGAATATTTCGAGCAACATGGCGTGTGAGACACGCCCGTCAAGCACGACGGCAGCCTCGCAGCCCGCTTCCACTGCCATGAGGCAGGTTTCGAGCTTGGGGATCATGCCCCCCGAGATCGTGCCGTCTTCCTGCAGCCGCGCGACATCGGCGGGGCGAAGGTCGGTCAGCAGCTCTCCCTGCTTGTCGAGCACGCCGGCTACGTCGGTGAGGAGGAACAGCCGCGAGGCCCCGAGCGCCGCCGCGATGGCGCCGGCCATCGTATCGGCGTTGATGTTGTAGGTTTGCCCGTCCGCGCCCGCGGCGATCGGCGCGATCACCGGGATCATGCCGACGGCCGAGATCGTCTCGATCACGCTCGTGTCGATCATGTCGGGTTCACCCACGAAGCCGAGATCGATTGCCTTCTCTATGTTGCTGTCCGGGTCCTTGGCGGTGCGCTGCACCTTGCGCGCGGTAACCATGCCGCCGTCCTTGCCCGACAGGCCCATCGCCCGGCCGCCCGCTTGCGTGACCCAGCCGACGATCTCCTTGTTGATGTTGCCGCACAGGACCATCTCGGCGACCTGCGCGGTCTTCGCGTCGGTGACGCGCAAGCCGTCGATGAACTGCGATTCGACGCCCATCGTCTTCAGCATGGCGCCGATCTGCGGCCCGCCGCCATGGACCACCACCGGATTGATCCCCACGGCTTTCAGCAGCGCGACATCCTCGGCAAAGTCGCGAGCGAGTTCGGGATCGCCCATCGCGTGGCCGCCATACTTCACCACGAACGTGCGCCCGGCGTAGCGTTGCATATAGGGCAGCGCATCGACGAGCGTGGCGGCCTTTGCGAGCAGGGCGGGATCGTGGGGCTGTGTCATGGCGCGCGGCTTAGGGGGATGGGATGCGGAATTGAAGAGGCTTTGTCCGTCAGGTCAGCCGGCTGGCTTCGCCGGCCGGCTTCTCGTCACGAGCGATCCAAGCGTCGCCCCAGCTGCACGAACAGCCAGATGAACGGCGGCACCATGATGGTCGAGAGCACCAGCTTGGAGATGATCTGCCCCTCCATGATCGCACCCACCGGCATCGGCTGGCCGCTAGCGTCGACGGTGCCGTAGAATGAGATCGTGATGAAGATCACGGTATCGACCACCTGGCTGAGCAGGCTGGCGATCCAGGCGCGCACGATCAGCAGCTTGCCGCTTCCGCCCGCCAGCTTGGAGAACAGGTAGACGTTGAGCGTCTGCGAAATGCCGTACGAGCACAGGCCGGCGAACTGCATTCGCGCACCTTGGCCGAGCAGCCGCGCATAGGCCTCCTGGTCGCCCCAGAATGGTGCCGGCGGCACAACGTGGATCACGAGGGAAAGCAGCACCATGGACACGATGAGCGGGATGAAACCGAACCGCACTAACCGGTTGGCCGTCGCCTGCCCGTAGAGTTCACTGATCGCGCTCGACATTACGACGAGGAGCAGAAAGGCGAAGATGCCGCTCTCCACCGCCAAGTCGCCGAGCACGGGCCAGTGGCCGAGCGAGGCCAGCTTGGTGCCAAGCACACCGGCGAGCACGACCAGGCCGCCATAAAGCAGCGAAAAGACGAACAGGGCGCGGGGGATGATGACGGTGCGAGGGTTGGACTGCATCGGCGGTGGTGTAACGGGCGACGAGCTTTCGGGATAGAGGGTGGTTTGTGCTCCCTGCCCCTCTATTACCGACGCGGCAGCAGTGCGGGGCAAGGCGCCTCCTCGCCGAATTTTCGGCGAAGAGAAACCGCTAGCTCTCCGCCCGCCGCCCGCCTAGTTTCGCCCACAAGTTCAAACACCGAACCAGGAATCCGCGCTTGATGCATGTTGCCTATAGCCTCTTTGGCATCGGACTTATCATGCTTGCCGCGTTCCTGCTCTCGACCGACCGCCGCGCCATCCGCTTACGCGTGGTGGGCGCGGCCTTTGCGTTGCAGGCGGGGTTCGCGGCGCTGGTGCTCTATGTGCCGTTCGGGCGCACCGTGCTGGGCGGCGCGGCAAGCGGTGTGGAGAGCCTGCTCGGCTATGCGCATGCCGGCGTCGAATTCCTGTTCGGCAACCTGGCGAGCCCGGAAGTGGGCGGCACCAGCTTCGCCATAGCGGCGCTGCCGGTGATCATCTTCTTCGCCTCGCTGATCTCGATCCTCTATTACTTGCGGATCATGCCGCTGGTGATCCGCTGGATCGGCGGCGGGCTGGAGAAGATCACCGGGATCAGCAAGATCGAGAGCCTTTCAGCGGCTTCCAATATCTTCGTCGGCCAGAGCGAATCGCCCTTGGTGGTGCGTCCCTACCTCGCCGGCCTGACGCCTTCGCAGCTGTTCTGCCTGATGACCGTGGGCTTGGCCGGCGTCGCCGGCACGATCCTGGCGGCCTATGCCAGCATGGGCATCCGCATCGATTACCTGGTCGCGGCGGCGTTCATGTCCGCGCCAGGGGGCATCTTCATGGCCAAGATGATCATGCCCGATCCGCGACCGAGCGACGTGGCGCAGGCCGATGCGCTGGTGGACCACGACAACCCGCCCGCCGGCATGGCCGCGGCCGCGCTCAACCGCGCCGACGTGACGCATCAGCCCGGCGTTCACGAAGTGGACGCGCAGAGCGACATCCCGGTCGAAGTGCCTCACGACGAAGAGCGCCCCGCCAACATCATCATGGCCGCAGCCCAAGGCGCGCAGACCGGCGTCGGGCTGGCGGTGGCGGTCGGCGCGATGGTGCTGGCGTTCGTGGCACTGATCGCACTCGCCAACGGGCTCGTCGGCTGGATCGCCAGCCTTTTCGGCGCCAGCGGCGTGACCTTCCAGCTGCTGCTCGGCTACATCTTCGCGCCGGTGTTCTACCTGCTGGCGACGCCCGACTGGCACGAGGCGCTGCAGGCCGGCGGGCTGTTCGGCACCAAGATCGTGCTCAATGAATTCGTCGCCTTCATCGAACTCGGCAAGGACACCGGCCTGTCCCCCCGCACCGTCGGCGTGGTGACCTTCGCGCTGTGCGGCTTTGCCAACTTCTCCTCGATCGCGATCCAGATGGCGGTGACGGGAGGCCTCGCCCCCAACCAGCGTCCGGTCATCGCGCGCCTGGGCATGCGGGCGCTGGCGGCAGGCAGCCTGTCCAATCTGATGAGTGCGGCGCTGGCCGGACTGTTCCTGGGACTGGGCTGAAGAACGGCGTTGTCCCCGACCTCGACCCGGGACGACGCTGGCCGGCAAGTCAGCCGGCGCTGATCTCTTTCTGCACGAAGGCAAGGTAGGCCTTCATCCAGCCGGCCAGGAACTCGCGCGAGCGTTCATGGATGGTGTGATCCTCGGCGATGAGGTCGTCCTTCCACTGGATGTAGGCCTCGGGCTGGTCGAGCACCGGCATGTCGAGGTAGGCCAGCACCATGCGCAAGTGCGACTGGCCGATCGCGGTGCCGATCGGCCCGGGCGAGGTGCCGATGACGCCCGCCGGCTTGCCCTTCCAGACGCTCTGGCCCCACGGCCGTGAGCCGTGGTCGATCGCGTTCTTCAGCACGCCGGGGATCGAGCGGTTGTATTCGGGCATGGCGAAAAGCACGGCATCGCAGCTCTTCACCAGCTCGCGCAGGGCGACCACGCTGGCGGGCGAGTCCTCGTCCTGGTCCTGACTGTAGAGCGGTAGCACGCCGATGTCGGCGAACACGAATTCGTGCCCCTGCGCCTCGGGCAAGTGGATCAGCGCGTGGGCAAGGCGCTGGTTGAACGATCCCTTGCGCAGCGAACCGACGAGGACGCAGATCTTGTGCGACATAGCATTCTCCGAGCGGGCAACGTGCGATGCGGCACAAACCCGCGGCGTGTGCCTGCGTTCCTTCCTGCCTACGTGTCGCGTTCAGTGTAGCGAGATCACACCGTCCACGGCGCGCCACTCGCTCGGACCGATCAGGTGCTGATGGGCGATGCGCACGGAGTGCAAGCGCCCCTCGATCTCCCGCCGCCAGTGGTCGAGGAACTTGCGCAGTTCCGGAAAGCGCGGTGCCAGATCGTACTGCTGAAAGGCGAACAGCTGCAGGAGCCTGGGATGGTCGGGCAGATAGTAGTGCACCTCGATCGTGGTGAGGCCGTAGCCTTCGAGCTGCATCAGGAAGTCGCTTCGCGCCATGTCCCTCCTTTCGCACCGCGCCGTGTTCGCGGTGCAGCGTCATGAGGATGCCACAAGCGCGATGACGGTCAAGCGGGTCGGACTTCAGGGTCGGCGGGGCACCGGCGGGCGGTGGTAACTGACGTCGTTGCGGTCGCGGCTGGCCTGGCACGGCGCCTCGGGCTTGTAGGCGGTAGAGGGATGTGGCGCGATCTCGGCGCGAGGCACGTCATATGTGCCCTCGACCAGCGTGACCCGGTTGGCGATGCGCCACTCACCCCCGCGCTTCTGAAGGTGATCGACGTAGCGCCCGGTCGACATGAAGTGCGGCCCTTCCGCCGCAACTCCGGAGAAATGGTAGTAGGTCTCGCAGTAGGCGTCACCACCCTGGAGATCGCAGACGTGGTTGAGGACGGCGTGCTGGGTGGCCTCGAACATCAGCGTCGTGCCGTCCGCCCAGGTGACGAACGCGTCCGGCGTGCCGACGAAATGGCCGTGATCCTCGATCGCATCGTCCCAGTAGCACGAGCGGGCGAGCTCGTTGTCCAGCCGGTCGAGCCCGCGCGCGTAGCGCAGCAGGACCTGGTGGATCTCGTGGCGGTCGATCAGTTCGGCCAGCTTGTTTTCGTTCATGGGCCCTCTCCTCTGCCGGGAGGTCTGCCTTGACCGATCCTCCCCTGCAAGGGGAGGTCGCAGTCCGCAGGACTGACGGAGGGGTGTCCACGCTAGCGAAGTGCGCGGCCGAGAGGGTTACACCTCTCCACCACCGCCTTCGGCGGCGGTCCCCTTCCCCTTGCAGGGGATCTCTTCAGATCAAGCCCGCACCGCCGTCGGGTTGGTCTCGCAGGCGTCGTTGGCCTTGTTTCCTCCGTGACCCAGCAGCGCGATCGCCAGGAAGCCGGCGATCACCAGCGCGACGAAGCCGATGGTGACGAGGCCCAGGTACTTGTCGATGAACTTCTTGATCGGCGCGCCGAACAGGCGGAACAGCACGCCCACGATCATGAAGCTGATCGAGCGCGAGATCACGCTCGCGCCGATGAAGATCAGCAGGGGCATGCCGATGAAGCCGGCGGTTATGGTGATCAGCTTGAACGGGATCGGCGTCGCGCCCTTCACGATGATGATCTCGGCGCCGTACTCGCGCAAGTAGCACGCCGCCTTGGGGAAGCTCTCCGCAAGACCGAGTGCGTGCAGCAGCGCCTGGCCAAATGCCTCGTAGGCCAACGCGCCGATCGCATAGCCGAGCAGCCCGCCAACCACCGATCCCAGCGTAGCGATCGCGGCGAAGCGGATCGCTTTCTTCGGCTCGGCCAGGCACATCAAACCCAGCAGTGGATGCGGCGGCACTGGAAAGAAGCTCGCCTCCATGAAGGCGAAGGCAGCCAACCACCAGGCGGCGTGCGGGTGCGAGGCCTTGGCCAAGGTCCAGTCGTACAGGCGGCGCAGCATGGTCGATGTCCCCGATCACCGCAGTCATGCGGTCCCCTGCCATCGTGCCTAGCAGCAAACCTAGGCGACGCAAGCAGCATAACCAATATGGCACTTTGTTCTTGACATCGGCAGGCGCTTTGGGTACATAAAAGGAACACCGCAGCGAGCCGATCGATCGGCCTCCCTCCGCCAAGCCAGGAAACAAGACCCATGCAGGACACGCAAGTGCCGGCGCCCAGCCGTGCGCCCGACACGGCCGATGAGAACGCCTGGCGCGCCGTGTTCCTGGCGCACCTGGCTGCCAGTTCGAACGTCGCCGCCTCGGCCCACGAGGCGAAGGTCTCGCCCACCAAGGTCTATGACGCGCGCCGCCGCGACCCCGGCTTCTACCGCGCCTGGCAGGAAGCCTTGTGCGAGGGCTACGAGCACCTGGAGATGGCACTGGTCCAACGCCTGCGCGATGGCGAGATCAAGCCGGCCAGCGGCGCAAAACGCGGCACCCGCGTGTTCGACAATGCCACCGCGCTGCGCCTCCTGGTGGCGCATAGGGACTCGGTCGTGCGCCAGCAGGCCTTGCGCGA
This sequence comes from Novosphingobium sp. 9U, assembly GCF_902506425.1. NCBI lineage: Bacteria > Pseudomonadati > Pseudomonadota > Alphaproteobacteria > Sphingomonadales > Sphingomonadaceae > Novosphingobium > Novosphingobium sp. 9U. Next base: position 376,084 of record NZ_LR732504.1, read on the forward strand.
TGTCGAGGACACCGGCGCCATTCTGGAGCGCATCAACTTGCGCCTCGATCGCCTGCGCACGGCGCGGCTTCCTGCACCCGAGACGAAGGACGGCACCGATGGCTAACTCTGCGCGTCTGCAAGCTCTGCTCGACATGGACCCTGAGGAACGCCGCGCCGCGCTGGCCCGGATGTCTGAGGAGGAGCGCAAGGAATTCAGCTGGCACTGGGAGCTCTGGGCTCGCACCGAGCAGCTTGCGCCCCAGGGTGACTGGCGCACCTGGCTGATCATGGCCGGGCGCGGGTTCGGCAAGACCCGCGCCGGCGCCGAGTGGGTACGCGCGGTCGCCGAGAACGATCCGGAGGCGCGCATCGCCCTCGTCGCCGCATCGCTGCCCGAAGCGCGAGCGGTTATGGTCGAGGGCGAGAGCGGCTTGCTGGCAGTCTGCCCGCCACGCCGCCGGCCGCTTTACGAGCCGTCGCTGCGGCGGGTCACCTGGCCCAACGGTGCGCAGGCGCTGCTGTTCTCCGCCGGTGAGCCGGAGTCCTTGCGCGGCCCCCAGCACAGCCACGCTTGCGGCGCAGGCACAAAAGGAAGTCTTCCACAACGAAGCACTGGCGCGGATCGACGCACTGATGCATGCTGCCGTCGAGGGCGAGATCAGCGAGCCGCCGACCATCGCCCCGGACGGACAATCATGGCTGGTAACCGCCGACGCGATTGGCGAGTGGACGGGCCATGACCATGCAATTGCCATGCGCCAGGCAGGCCAGTGGCTCTTCGCGACGCCCGCTACCGGGATGCGCGTCTACGACCGTGCGAGCGGCCAATTCGCCGTATTTTCTAGCGGCTGGCAAAAAGCTGACGCCATTGTGGAACCATCAGGAGGTTTGATGGTTGATAGCGAGGCTCGGGCCGCTATCGGAGCGCTGCTCTTGGCTCTCCGGGCGTCTGGTCTTCTACCCTCTGCCTGACGGCAGGTATAACTGACAGGGGTCGATTGTGTTGTTCGCTCAGCGGTATAGCCTTTGCGAACGGCTCTCGATGTATGGTGGCGTGACGTTATTGCAACAGTCACGGTCACTGTGCGCTTGCGCAGTGTCTACGGAGGGGGTAGATGCTCAATTACTCGGTGGCTCCAAATCTCTGAATAGGGGAATAATATGAGGAAACTCGTTATTGGCTTGGCGCTGGCTTCTACGGCCATCGCCACGCCTTCGTTCGCGCGCGACGACGCGTGGTACATCGAAGGTGACTTCGGTGCAGTTCTTGTCGAAGATTCCAGCTTCGACATCGCGGGCATCAACAACGCCGCGTCGCTCGACCACAAGTACGGCTATGATGGCGGCGTCGCGATCGGCTACGACTTCGGTCCGTTCCGTCTCGAAACCGAAGGCAGCTACCGTCGCGCCAAGGCTGACGAGTACACGACCGGAGCCGGTACGTTTGACGTTCGCGGCCACGCCAGCGCTCTGTCGTTCATGGTCAACGGCCTGCTCGACTTCGGTGCCGATGACGGCATCCAGGGCTTCGTCGGCGGCGGTGTCGGCGTTGCTCGCGTTCACCAGGACATCATCCTGACCACGACGCCGGTCGACGACAACGACACCGGCTTCGCATGGCAGGCACTGGCAGGCGTTCGCGCTCCGATCACCGATCGGATCGATCTCGGCCTGAAGTACCGCTTCTTCAACGCGGATAACGTCAACCTGGTCGGTACCAACGGTGCGTCGTTCGACACGCGCTTCCGTTCGCACTCGCTGTTGGGCACGATCGGCTACAACTTCGGCGGTGCCGAAGCTGCTCCGCCGCCGCCGGCTCCGGTCTGCAACAAGGGTCCGTACATCGTGTTCTTCGACTGGGATAAGTCGGACATCACGCCTGAGGCTGCGACGATCCTCGACAGCGCCGTCAGCGCTTATGCAAACTGCGAGAGCGTGCCGATCATGCTGGCCGGTTACACCGACCGTTCGGGTTCGACCCAGTACAACCAGGGTCTGTCCGAGCGTCGTAACGCCTCGGTGCGTTCGTACCTCACCAGCCACGGCATTGCCGACGGTTCGATCTCGAGCCAGGCCTTCGGTGAAAGCAACCCGCGCGTCCCGACTGCGGACGGTGTTCGCGAGCTGCAGAACCGTCGCGTCGAGATCACTTACGGTCCGGGTTCGGGCATGTAAGCGACCGGCAACGGTACAAAGATCGGGGGTCGGAGCAATCCGGCCCCTTTTCTTTTGCCTGCTGTAAAGGCTGACCTTCAGCCAAGTCGCCTACGGTGTTGTCGCTCCGGAGTGCTCTCCGCGCGGACAGGCGGAGCACATCCCAAGCGCAATGCCGAGGACGTCGATCCGCGCAATTGGATCAGCAAGCGTCCAGCTTCCTAGCCTCTTCTTCATCATTCCCGCAAAGGCGGGGATCCATCTCCAGAGGTTTCCTGTCAGGCAGCTCCAAGAACGGCCCTCTCCCTCCGCGAAAACGATGAAGGGTGCCCTTGCCTTCGATAAGGAGGACGAAGACGATAGCGGTAGCCCAACATCGTTGGCGCTGATCCCTTAGAGTTGCCGCAGCTTCAGGCCGCGTAAGCCGTTCGGTCGGTGACACCGGCGTCGGCAAAGCCAGCCTTGCGCAAACGGCAGCTGTCACACAGCCCGCAGGCCAAGCCTTCAGACGTCGGATCGTAGCACGACCAGCTCATCGCCGGGTCGAGGCCGAGCCTGTCTGCTTCGGCGGCGATCTCCGCCTTGCCGAGGAACTGCAGCGGCGCGTGGATTTTGAACGGCGATCCCTCGGCGCCCGCCTTCGTCGCAAGCTCCGCCAGTTGCTGGAAGCCGGCGATGAACTCGGGCCGGCAATCGGGATAGCCGGAATAGTCCAGCGCATTGACCCCGATAAAGATGTCGCACGCGCTCAGCGCCTCGGCCCAAGCCAGGGTCAACGAGAGGAACACAAGGTTGCGAGCGGGCACGTAAGTGACGGGAATGTCATCGCCGATCCCAACCTTCGGCACTGCGATGTCGTCGGTCAGCGCCGATCCGCCAAACTGCCGCAGATCCAGCGGCAGGATAACATGGCGAGCGGCCCCGATCGCCTCGGCTATAACCCGCGCCGCGTCGATCTCACGCCGGTGGCGCTGGTTGTAATCAATTGTCAGCGCGTGAACCTGGTACCCCGCTTCGCGAGCAAGACCGGCGACGACCATCGAGTCGAGGCCCCCGGATAGCAGGACAACGGCCGCACGGCCGTTCGATTGGGCAATCTGTGGCATGCGCGAGCATGTAGGCGTTCAGCCCGCCTCGCGAAAGAGCCGCGCGATCAGCTCGTGCACGACCCTACTCGGCGGGCCTCAGCCGCGAACGCGAACGGCAGGCCCTGTGCAATGCCCTGCGTGTCGATCTGCACAAGGCTGTCGGACTCGCGCCGGATCTGCGTGCGACCGTAGCCATGCCCGCGACAGGTATACTGCACCGTCACCTGGCTATCGGTGTCCTCGACGGTGATCCGGCTGCAGTTCTGGCCCGGATGACGCAGCTGGATCAACCGCCGCGCATCGCGCAGACACATGCGGCGCGGCACCGACGCTTCATCGTGAAGGCGCAGTTCCCAATCGCCCGGTTCCAGCCGATCGAGCATGGCAAGGCCGCGCACTTGCGCGATGACCGATCCGGACGCCATCGCGCCGGCCGCGCAAAGCGCGATGGCGGCACAGGTCAGGGCGTTCTTGGCCTTCATCCTCGTCGTAGTCCTGGATAGTCGCGTCGGGTTGCTGGGAATGCCTGTCGCGCGGGCACGGTGTACCACGCGCGCAACTCTCGTCCAAGCGCCCGATTCTGTCGACGAACGGCTAGTCGCAGGCTTAGTTCTGGCTCAGATCGCCACGCGGATGATCTTGGAACAGAATGCGCAGTCGACCGGGATCGTTCCATCCGGGTCGCGCATCTCGGCGCGTTGCTCCTCGGGGAAGCGCGATAGTACCGACTGGTAGTGCTCCACCGTGCAGCGGCACCCGCGCGACAGGAGCGACAGGGGATCGACCCGTACCTCGCGCTCCTCATGGAACAGCCGGATCAGCAGATCCTCCAGCGACAGAGTCGGATCGACAAGCTCGTCGTGCCGGGTGCTGCCGGCCATGATCGCGACATGCTCCCACTCGGGATGGTCGTCCTTGGCATGCAGCCGCTCACGCCCTTCCTCGCCTTCTGGGAAGTGCTGGACCAGGAGGCCGCCGGCGACGCAGTGCGCGCCTTCGGAGCGGATCGCCACGCGCAAGAGCGTGGGCACCTGCTCCGATTGTGCGAAGTATGCCTCGCACGCGCGGGTCAGCGAGTCGCCCTCCAGCGGAACAATGCCTTGGTACCGCTCTTCACTGCTGGCGAGATCGAAGGTAATCGCGAGGTACCCCTCGCCGAAGAGAGTCTCCAGTCTTGGGCTGGTGCCCGCCGCCTTCGCCTTCTCGGGATCGTGGCTGACGTAGCCCCGCAACTCGCCCCGCAAGTAATCGCACACCAGCAGGTCGATCGCACCGCCCTGCGCCTGCGCCTGGAAGGTGAGCTGGCTGTCCTCCTCCTTCATCAGCGAGCCCATAAGCGCGGTGAGCACCAGCGCTTCGGCCAGCAAGTGCTTGATGGCCGGCGGATAATCGTGCGCCGAGAGGATCGTCTCCAGCGTCGGCCCAAGCCGCAGCACCCGGCCGCGCGCATGGCGGTCGGGGATGGTGAAGCCCAGCACCTGGTCGAACCCGACGCGCTCCGAACGGATCAGATCGTCCTCGTGGCTCACAGCTGCCCCAGGGCCCAGCGCAGGATCGACTTCTGCGCGTGAATGCGATTCTCCGCCTCGTCCCAGATCGCCGACTGCGGACCGTCGATGACCTCGGCCGTCACTTCCTCGCCGCGGTGTGCCGGCAGGCAGTGCAGGAACACAGCACCGGGAGCGGCGCGCGCCATCAGCGCCGCGTCGACCTGGTAGGGTGCCATGGCCGCCAGGTGCACATCGCCGCCGACCTGGCCCATCGAGACCCAGGTGTCGGTGACCACGACTTGCGCACCGCGGATTGCTTCGTCCACGTCCTGCGTCAGCAATACCGAGCCGCCGGCGGCCTGTGCCGCGGCGATGAAGGCGGGATCGGGCTCGTACCCTGTCGGACCGCCAACGCGCACGGTGAACTTCATCAGACCGGCTGCTTCGACCAGCGAGTTGGCGACGTTGTTGCCGTCACCCAACCAGGCGACCTGCAGCCCAGGAAGTGCAAAGCCACGCTCGATGACGGTGAGCAGGTCCGCGACGATCTGGCACGGGTGCGACAGATCGGTGAGCCCGTTGATCACCGGCACGTCGGCATAGTGCGCCAGTTCCTCAATCTTGGCGTGATCGTCGGTGCGGATCATGATCGCATCGACCATGCGGCTGAGCACGCGCGCGGTATCCGCCACGGTCTCGCCACGGCCGAGCTGGGTGCTGCCCGATTCCATAATGAGCGCACTGCCGCCGAGCTGGCGCATGGCCATGTCGAAGGAGACGCGAGTGCGCGTCGAGTTCTTCTCGAAGATCATCGCCAGCACATGGCCGGCGAGCGGCGCGTCCGCATCGGGGCGGCCCTTGGCCCAGCCCTGGCGCGCAGCCTTGCGGTCGAGCGCGTCGTTGAGCATCGCGGCGACGGCATCGCCGCCGGCATCGGTCAGGCCGATGAAATGCCGCGGATTGCTGGCGGGCCCGCTCATGCCGCTTCTGCCGGCTGGTAGCTGGCGGCGGCGGCCGAAAGCTTTTCCATGAACTCTTCGATGTGGCTGTCATCGATGACGAGTGGGGGCACCACGCGCACCACGTTCTCACCGGCCGAGACGGTGAGCAGACCGTGATTGTCCCGCATATGCGCCACGAACGCACGCGGTTCGATCTTCATCTTGAGACCGATGAACAGCCCGCGGCCGCGGACCGAATCGAACAGCTCGGGATAGTTGCCCAGAAACTGCTCGATGCGCGCGCGGAGGCGATCGCCCTTGGCCCGTACGCCAGCGAGGAATTCCTCCTCGGCGATCACGTCGAGCACCGCTTCCGCCGCGGCCATCGCAAGCGGGTTGCCGCCGTAGGTGGACCCGTGCGTGCCGGCGCCCATGCCGCGCGCCGCCTTCTCGGTTGCCAGACAGGCGCCGAGAGGAAAGCCACCGCCGATGCCCTTGGCCGTCGCCATGATGTCTGGCGCGATGCCAAACTGCTCGTAAGCATAGAACGTACCAGAGCGGCCGACGCCGCTTTGCACTTCGTCCAAGATCAGCATCAGCTCGTGCTCGTCGCACAGCGCGCGCAGGCCCTGGAGGAAGGCAGCGTCGGCGATGCGAATGCCGCCTTCACCCTGGATCGGCTCGACCAAGAAGCCGGCCGTGTGCGGGCCTATCGAAGCCTTGGCGGCTTCGAGATCGTTGAACTCGACATAGCGGAAGCCGGGCATCAGGGGCAGGAAGCCCTTGTGCATCTTCTCCTGGCTCGATGCGCTGATCGTCGCCAGCGTGCGGCCGTGGAAGGCGTTGTTGAAGGTGATGATCTCGAACCGGTCGGAGCCCGCCGATTGGTGATAAGCGCGCGCGGTCTTGATCGCGCACTCGACCGCCTCGGCGCCCGAGTTGGTGAAGAACACGGTGTCGGCGAACGTCAGGTCGACGAGGCGCTGCGCCAGGTGCTCTCCTTGGGGGCTGCCGTAAAGGTTCGACACGTGCATTAGCGTCGCCGCCTGCTTCTGGATCGCGCCGATCAGAACTTCGTGCGAGTGGCCGAGCGCGTTCACCGCGATGCCGCTGGCGAAATCGAGGAAACGGCGGCCGTCCTCGCTGATCAGATGGCAGTGTTCGCCGCGCACGGGGCGAACGTCGCACCGGGGGTAGACAGGCATCAGCGGAGTGATCGACATGGCCGGTATCCTAGGTCTTGGGCAGTGTGGTGCTCATTTGGGAATCGCAAACGACAAATGGCGGCCCATTACGGACCGCCATCTGCGCGCATTTAGGTGTTTGCAGCCCTGCGGTCAAACGACCGCAGGTAGTGCGGGCAGGATCAACCCTGGCGCGGAACGAGGTTGACCGCCGAGTACTTGCCTCGTCGATCCACTTCGATGTCGAACTCGACGCGATCGCCTTCGTTGAGCCCGGACATGCCCGAGCGCTCCACCGCGCTGATGTGCACAAACGCGTCGGGCTGGCCATCGTCACGGGTGATGAAGCCGAAGCCCTTCATGGAGTTGAAGAACTTGACGGTGCCGGTCGCCTTGTCGCCGGTGAGCTGACGCTGCGGCGCGGAATCGCGCGGAGCCTCGTCCCGCTTCTCGACGGGGATGACGTCACCGACCACGACGAGGTCGCTGGCCGAGATCTTGCCACCACGGTCGACCAGCTGGAATTCGAGCTGCTGACCTTCGGCCAGGCCTTCCAGGCCGGCACGCTCCACCGAGCTGATGTGCACGAACACATCGTCGCCGCCTTCATCGCGCTGGATGAAGCCAAAGCCTTTGGCTGCGTTGAAGAACTTTACGACGCCCTTGCCCTGGCCGACGACCTGGGCAGGCATGCCGCGACCACCGCCGCCGCCGCCACCGAAGCCGCCGCTACGCTGACCGCCACCGAAGCCGCCGCCACCACCGCCGCCGCCAAAGCCGCCGCTGCGCGGGGCACCGCCGCCGAAGCCGCCGCCGCCGCCGCCGCCGAAGCGATCACCGCCGCCGCCGCCGCCACCGCCGAACCGGTCCTGGCCCGCGTAGAAGGGATCGAAGCCACCTTCATCTTCGCCGAACCGATCGCGCTTGTCGCGTCCCCTACCGCGACGTCCTCTGTCAAAACCCATCTCTACGAACAAACCTCGATGCGCCCCATAAGCAGTCGCCCGGCCGCGTGGACGAACCGCGCCGGGCGTCAGGGCAAGTGACCCGCAGCACGCGGCCTTTTCCTGCAATTCGCGCTTATATACGAGTCGCAAGTCCTTGGCGAACAGAAATGCGTGGGTTTTCGCTGCACTTGTCGAAATGAACCGAGGCTGTGCTAGGAGCAGGCGTCCTTTCCGCCCTTCGGGCGATGCGCAGGAGCCAAGTACCGCCATGTTTCGCAAGCTTACCGAAACCATCTATGCCAGCCCCCAGATCGGCCTTGCCGAGGTGGAGCAGGCCAAGGCGCTCGGCATCACGCTGATCGTCAACAACCGGCCAGAAGGCGAGAGCGAGGATCAGGTTGCCGGTCCCGAGATCGAAGCGGCCGCCCAGGCTGCGGGGATCGACTACGTGGCGATACCCGTCACTCACTCCGGCTTCTCGCAGCAGCAGGTGACGGCGATGGCCGATGCGCTGGAACGCACGCAAGGGCCGGTGCTTGCGTATTGCCGCTCGGGCACGCGCTCGACCCTGCTGTGGGCGCTCGCCCAGGCGAAGGCCGGGGCCGATCTCGACGACGTGGCCGCCAAGGCAGCGCAGGCCGGGTACGACGTATCGCCGGTGCGCCAGATCATGGACGTGCTCGCCGCCTCGGCACGCTGAACGTCTTCCAGATTGCCGAACGAAAAGAGGGCCGGAGCGGCTAGCTCCGGCCCTTTTCAAGTTTGTGTTCGCAGGAGGAACATCGGATGGCGGGGTCCGATAGGAGGAGAGGAGGAGTAACCGGCCCCCGCCAAGCTCTGGAAGATCAATAGTTGTAAGCCCGCTCACCATGGCTGGTGATGTCGAGGCCGGCGTTCTCGTCCTCGATCGAGGGACGCAGACCGATGGTCTTGCCGACGATGAAGTACAGGATGGCCGAGATCACGCCCGAGTAGACCAGGGTGAACAGCACTGCCTTGATCTGGATGAAGACCTGGCCGCTGATCGAGTAGGTCTCCGGCTTGAAGGCCGCCGGGAACGCGGTGTAGTCGAACACGCCCTGCCCGCCGAGGGAAGGTGCCGCAACGATGCCGGTGGCGATGGCGCCGACGATGCCGCCAATGCAGTGCACGCCGAACACGTCGAGGCTGTCGTCGTAGCCCAGCTTGATCTTCACCTTGGTGACGAAGACGTAGCAGATCGGCGAGACGATCAGACCCAGCACGATCGAGGTCATCGGCGCGCCATAGCCCGCAGCCGGGGTGATCGCGACCAGACCGGCGACGGCACCGGTGGCAGCGCCCAGCATGCTGGCCTTGCCGTGGTGGAACTGCTCGACGAGCGACCAGGCAACCGCTGCTGCGCAAGTGGCAAGCATGGTGTTGACGAAGGCGACCGCGGTCACGCCGTTGGCTTCCAGGTTGGAACCGGCGTTGAAGCCGAACCAGCCCACCCACAGCAGCGAGGCACCGATCATGGTCATGACCAGCGAGTGCGGCGGCATCGGCTCCTTGGGATAGCCATGGCGCTTGCCGATGAAGAGGCAGCCGACGAGACCCGCGATACCGGCGTTGATGTGGACCACGGTACCGCCGGCGAAGTCGAGCGCACCCCAGCCCCACAGCAGGCCATAGTCGGTCGGAGCATCGGCCAGGAAGTCCGGGCCGGCCCAGTACCACACCATGTGCGCCATCGGATAATAGACCAGGATCGACCACAGCACGACGAAGACCAGCAAGCCGCTGAACTTCACGCGCTCGGCAAAGGCGCCGACGATGAGGGCGGGCGTAATCATCGCGAAGGTCATCTGGAAGACCACGAAGACCAGTTCGGGGATGTAGACGTTGTTGGAGAACGTCGCGCCCACGGTGGTGGCATCGACGCCGATGAGGAAGGCCTTGGAGAGCCCGCCGAAGAAGTGGTTCTCACCGCCTGAAGTGAAGGCGATCGAGTAGCCGACCGAGGCCCACAGCAGGCCCGCGACCGAAACGATCATGAACACCTGCATGCAGACGCTCAGCATGTTCTTGGCGCGCACCAGGCCGCCGTAGAACAGGGCGAGGCCCGGGATCGACATCATCAGCACGAGCGCGGCGCAGATCAGCATCCAGGCGGTGTCACCCTTGTTGATCATGCCGGCGGCGGCGGTGGCGTCAGGAGCCTTGATCGGCCCGGCTGCCTGCGCCCAGGCAGCTGTGGCGACGCCGAGCGACGCGATCGTCGCACCGATGCCGCTAAGAAGCTTGCGGTTCATCATGGATACCCCCCTCAGAGCGCGGTGTCGCCGGACTCGCCGGTGCGGATGCGCACGGCCGAGGCCAGGTCGAGAACGAAGATCTTGCCATCGCCGATGGCCTCGGTGCTGGCGACCTGCTGGATCGTCTCGACGATCTTGCCCGCCAGATCGTCCGGTGCGGCGACCTCGATTTTCACCTTGGGCAGCATGTTGGTCGAGTACTCCGCACCGCGGTAGATCTCGGTCTGCCCCTTTTGCCGCCCGAAGCCCTTCACCTCGGAGACCGTCATGCCGGCGACGCCGATGGCGCCGAGGGCTTCCCGGACTTCGTCGAGCTTGAACGGCTTGATGATGGCGATGATGAACTTCATGCCTATCCCCTGTTAGCCCCCGGCCGCATGCCGGTGAGCTAGGGATAGCAAGCTGTGTGCCAATTTACTTTTCGGTAGGAAAACAGCGTGGCTGAAAAACCCAGTCGTCGCCCAGCGGAATAACTCCGCCCGATTCCTGAGCAGAGTGCTTAATTTTTAGGCAGGTTGAGCGAGGCGAACACGGGCAGATGGTCCGAGCCCACCGCCGACAACGCGCTGCGATGAACCCCGGTTCCCACGACCTCGCACCCTGCGGACACGATGATGCGATCGAGTGCTGCGACCGGGCGGCGAGAGGGGAAGCTGCGGCCGGGCGCCAGGACTTGCCATGTTCGGTCGAACTCGCGGAAGCAGCCGCCGTGGATCGCCCAGTCGTTCATGTCGCCCATCAACACGGTGGGCATCGGTTGCGTGCAGCCCGCCGCATGCGCGAGGACGCTGCGCACTTGATGGCGGCGGCGCAGGCCCGAGAGGTCGAGGTGCATGCCGACGACCCGGATGGTCTGCCCCCCGATCCGCAAGTCGGCACGGATCGCCCCCCGCGGCTCCAGCACCGGCAGCGGCACCGGCGCGGCCTCAATGAGCTCGATACTGCGTCGGATCAGCAAGGCATTGCCGTGCCAGCCCAGGCTGTCTGGCTTCATCGACAAGGGCACCGGCTTGTAGCCGGAGTGGTGGATCGCCTCGAGCGGGAGTACGCTCATCCGCCGGCCATACCGCCGGTCGACCTCCTGCAATGCGATCACGTCGGCATCGATCTCGTGCAGGATGGCAAGGATGCGATCCGGATCGCGCCGGCGGTCGAGCCCGACGGCCTTGTGAATGTTGTAGCTCGCTAAGGTGATCGGCACAGGGCTGGCGGTTCGCAAGACAGAGAGGGTGCGGCTTGGGGTCCCCACGCCGCTCGACCCCATAAAGCGCCGTCGCGGTTCCTGTTCCGCAACGGGTCGCTCGGGCAGGTCTAAAGGGCAGCGGCACGATTGTCCTGCCGGCGTGTTCCTGTGTGCGATGAGCAAGAAGCAGGATGCGCAGGACGCCGGCGAGGCCCTGCTCGATATCGATCACAAGGCACATGCCGCAGCCGAGCAGAAGCGCGGCAGCCTGACCGTGCGCGTCGCCGGCATGCTGAGCGACATCGGCGACCAGCCGCAGGCGCGGATGCTATGTGCCGGCGTTTTGCTGCTGGGGCTGGCGCGACGCGACGCTCGGTTGTTCGGCGCGGGTGCCCGCATGCTCGTCGCGCACGAACTGGCTACAGCGGCCAAGAGCGCGGTCAAGCACCGGGTGGACCGCCGTCGCCCGCGTAGCGCGTCCGATCGCGACGATGAAAAGCCGCGGCCCGGCCACTCGCGTGACAAGGAGGACAACAGCTTCCCGTCCGGCCACAGCGCCGGCGCCATGGCGATCGCGTCTGCCTATGCCGCGGTCTACCCGCAGCACCGGGTACCAGCGCTGCTCGGGGCCGGCGCGGTGGCGGCGGCGCAGATCCCACGTTGCGCGCATTATCCCAGCGATGTCGGCGCGGGGCTGGCGATTGGGGCAGCGTCGAGTGGGGTGGTGAGCCTGGTGTGGCGGATCGTGCTTAGGCTTACTCGCTTGCCGGTCTGAGCTGCCACCAGTGCACCCCCCCATCCCGTTCGTGTCGTGCGAAGAAGGGAGTGGCAGGACGGGGTGAGGCCGGTTTGAGCCTTACCGCTCCTTCGTGGCGCTGAACGCCAGATCCGGGTTGCGTTCCTGCTGGTAGTTCACGTCCCAGGCCGAGCGCGCCATGAACACCGGATCGCCATCGCGGTCGCGTGCCAGGTTCATCTTGTTGAAGTCGGCAAACGTTTTCAGCGCCGCATCGGTGCCTTTCAGCCAGCGGGCGGTGTCGAAGGGCGCGGGCTCCAGCATCGCTTCGACCTTGTACTCGGCTTCGAGCCGCGAGATGAGCACTTCGAGCTGGAGCTGGCCGACGACGCCGACGATCCACTGCGAGCCGATCTCCGGATAGAACACCTGGATCACGCCCTCTTCTGACAAGTCGTCGAGCGCTTTGCGCAACTGCTTGGTCTTGGTCGGGTCCTTCAGCTGGACGCGGCGCAGGATTTCGGGCGCGAAGTTGGGCAGGCCGGTGAAGCGCACATCGTTACGCTCGGACAGGGTGTCGCCCACACGCAAGGTGCCGTGGTTGGGGATACCGATGATGTCGCCCGGCTCGGCGCTGTCGGCGATCTCGCGGTCCTGCGCGAAGAAGAGGATGGGAGAATGCACCGCGATCGGCTTGCCCAGACCGGAGGGCGTCAGCTTCATGCCGCGCTTGAAGGTGCCCGAGACCAGCCGCATGAAGGCAATGCGGTCACGGTGCATCGGGTCCATGTTGGCCTGAACCTTGAAGATGAACCCGGTGACTTCGTCCTTGGACGGCTCGATCGTGCCCTGCTCGCTGGGCTGCGGGCGCGGCGGCGGAGCATAGCGGGCGATTGCATCGATCAGCTCCGCGACACCGAAGTTCTTGAGCGCGGAGCCGAAGTAGACCGGTGTCAGGTTGCCGGCGCGGTACTGGTCGAGGTCGAATTCGGGATAGCCACCTTGCGCCAGCTCCATCTCGTCCGCGACTTCGGTCGGCAGAGTGACGTCCTGATCGACCTTGCCGAGGAACTCACGGCTGGGGCCGTCAGGACGGCTGACCTTGCCAGTCTCCAGGTCGTAGATGCCTTCGAACACGCCACCCATGCCGACCGGCCAGGACATCGGACAGACATCGAGCGCCAGCATGTCGGCCACTTCGTCCATCAGGTCGAAGCAGGCGCGGCCCTCGCGGTCGACCTTGTTGATGAAGGTGATGATCGGCACCGAGCGCAGACGGCAGACCTCGAACAGCTTGCGTGTCTGCGGCTCGATGCCCTTGGCCGCGTCGATCACCATGATCGCCGAATCGACCGCGGTCAGCGTGCGGTAGGTGTCCTCCGAGAAATCCTCGTGGCCCGGGGTGTCGAGCAAGTTGAAGGTGATGCCCTGGCGCTCGAAGGTCATGACCGAGCTGGTCACCGAGATGCCGCGCTGCTGCTCGATCTTCATCCAGTCGGAGCGAGCGCGCCGCGCCGCGCCGCGGGCCTTGACCTGGCCGGCCAAGTGGATCGCGCCACCTTGCAGCAGCAGCTTCTCGGTCAGCGTGGTCTTACCCGCGTCGGGGTGGGAAATAATGGCGAACGTGCGCCGGTTGTCATGGGAACTCATGCGCGGCCCATACTGGTGCCAGGCCACTCTCGCAACGTTACGATCCCGGCAGCGGTCAGCCCTCCCGCGCGACCTGGAAGCCGGCGAAGGACTGGTTCACCGGCATGATCTCCAGCGCGTTGATGTTCACATGCGCCGGCTGGCTGGCGACCCACAGCACGACATCGGCGATATCGGACCCGGTCAGGGGGTTCACACCGGCGTAGAAGCTGTCAGACGCCGCCTGGTCTCCGCCATTGCGCACCACGGTGAACTCGGTTTCCACCATGCCCGGCTCGATCGAGGTCACCCGTACCCCGGTGCCTGCAAGGTCGGAGCGCAAGCCGAGCGCGAACTGGCGCACGAAGGCCTTGGTGCCGCCGTAGATGTTACCACCGGTGTAGGGATACGTCGCCGCCACCGAGGACAGCATGACGATCGCACCCGTGCGCTCGATCAGTTGCGGAAGGAGCTTGTGCGTCAGCGAGGCGAGCGCCGTGACGTTGGTGTCGATCATCGTGCGCCAGGCGTCGAGATCGGCGTCCTGCGCCTTGGAGCTGCCCACGGCCAGGCCGGCGTTGTTGACCAGGCAGTCGATGCCGCGGAACGCTTCGGGCAGATCGGCCAGCGCGGCATCGCGTGCGGCGTCGTTGCGGACATCGTAGACGCAGGGCTGGAAGCGATCGCCAAGCTCAACGGCCAGAGCCTCCAGCCGCTCGGCCCTGCGTCCGGTGCCGACCACCTGCCAGCCGGCGCCGACGAAGGCGCGGGCACAAGCCTCGCCAATGCCCGAGGTGGCGCCGGTGATGAGTGCGGTTTTCATGTGGTCTCCTGCATCACGGTCACATCCATGCGGAAGCTACGCGTCTCACCCGGCGCGAGCGAGACGACGCCCGGCTTGTCGCGGAAGTCGCCTTGGTAGCCCACCGGATCGGCGATGCCCTGCCACGGTTCGATGCACAGGTAGTTCGCCCCTGGCTTCTGCCAGATGCCCAGCATGGGCGTGTCCGGGAACGCGATCTCCAGCGAGGCTGCGGCCGGGGCACCGAACCGCACCGACCGGCTGGTCAGGTGGTCCCAGATCAGCGCGTCTGCTTCGAAGAGTGCCGCGTCGGGTGCCAGCGTGTCGCCTTCGACCGGCGTCGCGGATGTCTGTTCCAGCACCAGACCGCTGTCAGGATCGATGCGGCGGATCGGCTGCGGCTCGGGATCGGCGAAGACCACGCGATGGTCCTGCTTCGCGGCACCACCCGGCAACGGCCAGGCAAAAGCCGGATGGTAGCCGAAGCTGAACGGCAGGGGCTCGTCACCGGTGTTCTTTACGCGGCTCTCCACCTTCAGCGTCGTGCCCGCGAGCCGGAACAGCAAGTCGAGAGCAAAGGCAAAGGGGTAGGACGTGCGGGTCTGCGCATCATCGGTGAGCCGGAGGTGGACACTGTCCGGCTCCGCGGCGAGCACCGCAAAGCGCGAGTGCCGCGCGAAGCCGTGCTTGGGCAGCTCGTACGTCCGCTCATCCAGCCGATAGCGCCCGTCGCGCACCATGCCGACGATCGGGAACAGGATCGGCGCATGCCCCGTCCAGAACGCCGGGTCGGCATCGGTCATGTACTCGCGCCCGCGAGCATCGGTGAGCGACCACAGCTCCGCACCCAGGGGATTGATGCCCGCGGTCAGCTCGGCCGAAGCGATCGAGACGAGTTCGGTCACACCCATCACCCCCGCAGCGTGGCGCCGAGCTTGGCGGCGGCGGCGGTGACCTTGTCGGCGATCGCCTTCAAGTCCGCCTCGGCATAGCTCTTCTCGCCCGGCTGCAGCGTCACCTCGATGCCGAGCGACTTGTGACCCTCGGGCACGCCGGCACCGCGGAAGTCGTCGAAGAGGCGGGCGGCAACGATGTTCGCCTTGTCCGCGCCCTGCACCGCGCGCACGAGGTCGGCAGCAGCCAGCGCGGCGGGCACCAGGAACGCGAAGTCGCGGGTCACGGCCTGCAGCGCCGGCGGCACATAGGCCTGGCGGGCGAACCCGCTCGCAGACTTGCGCGCGGGGATTGCATCCAGGAACAGCTCGGCGATTGCGACCGGACCTTCCAGGTCGAACTGGCGGGCCATCGCTGGGTGCAGCATGCCGAAGCGTGCCAGCACCGTCTTGGGCCCGAGCCGCAAGGTGCCCGACTGGCCGGGATGGAACTGCGGCCCCGCCTCTCCCATGATCTGCAGCTTGTCGACCGGCGCGCCCGCCTCCGCCAGCAGCGCCAGTGCCTCGGCTTTGGCATCGTACGCGTCGAAGCTCGCCGCTTTGCCTGACGCCCAACCGCGCGCGACTTTCTCGCCGGCAAGGACCAGGCCCAGCGCCAGGCGCTCCTCGCTGGCGCCGCCGGCCCCACGCAAGTAGCGGCGACCCAACTCGAACAGGCGCAGGCTCTTGGCCCCCCGATCGAGGTTGCGCTTGGCGGCCGAGAGCAGACCCGGCAGCAAGGACGGGCGCATCGCCTTCATGTCCTCGCTGATCGGATTGGCCAGCGTCCACACCTGACCATCGGCGAAGTGCTCGGCCTCGGCCACCGGCAGGAACGACCAGGTCACCGCCTCGTGTAGCCCGCGAGCCGCGGCGGCGCGGCGCACCCGGCGCTCCAGCTTCTGCGCGGGCGTCGCGGTCGGGCGTGCGACGCCCTCGGCGCGCGGCAGAGGAACACTTTTCACCTCGTCGATGCCGTGGATGCGCACCACTTCCTCGACCAGGTCCGGCGCGCCATCGATGTCGGGACGCCAGCCCGGCACGGTGACGATCCAGCCCGCGTCGAAGCCTGCCTCTTGCGCGACCACGCCGAAGCCGAGGCTCTCCAGGATCGCCTGCTGGCGCTGGGGCGAAACGGCGATGCCGCCGAGCCGCTCGGTCAGCGTGGGATCGAAGTGGATCGTCTTGGGCGTCGTCGGCGCCGCGCCGGCCCGTACGACTTCGGAGGGCTCGCCGCCGCACAGTTCCAGGATCAGGCCCGACAGGATGGCGAGCCCCGCATCGAGGAAGCCGGGATCAATCCCACGCTCGAACCGACTGCGCGCATCGGATGTCAGGTTCAGCTTGCGGCCCGTGCGGGCAATCTGCTCCGGATCGAAGTAGGCGATCTCCAGCAGGACGTCGGTGGTCGTCTCCTCGCAGCCCGAGTGCTCGCCGCCCATGATGCCGGCAATGTCGTGCACGCCTACCTCATCGGCGATTACCGTCATGTCGGGGTCGAGGGCATAGGTCTTACCGTTGAGCGCGGTGACCTGCTCGCCCTCTTGGGCACGGCGGGCCACGACCGCACCGGTCAGCTTGGCCAGATCATAGGCATGCGCCGGACGGCCATAGGCGAGCATGACGTAGTTGGTCGCGTCCACCAGCGCCGAGATCGGGCGCTGCCCGGCGGACGTGAGGAAGTCCTGCAGCCACTGCGGCGAGGCTCCGTTGCGCACGCCCTTGATCACGCGACCGTAGAAGGCGGGGCAGCCCTCCGGATCGTCGGTGCGGATCGCGACCGGGCACGGGAAGGTGCCGGCGACCTGAGCTTCGGGTACCGGCTTCAGCGTGCCGAGGCCCTTGGCCGCAAGATCGCGGGCGATGCCGTAGACGCCCATGCAGTCGGGCCGGTTGGGGGTGATCGACACGTCGATGACCGGATCGACACCGCGGTAATCGGCGAAGGCCTGACCGATGGGCGCGTCCTCGGGCAGTTCGATGATGCCGTCGTGATCCTCGCCCAGCTCCAGCTCGCGCGTCGAGCACATCATGCCGTTCGATTCGACGCCGCGGATCGCGGACTTCTTCAGCTGCAAGCCGTTGGCCGGCACCACCGCGCCGGGCAGGCCGAGCACGCCGACGAGGCCGGCGCGCGCGTTCGGTGCGCCGCAGACGATCTGCAGCGAGTCACCGGCACCGGCATCGACGGTCAGGACCTGCAGCTTGTCGGCATCGGGGTGGCGCGCGGCGGTGAGGACCCGCGCGACCTTGAAACCGGCCAGCTTGGCGCTGGGATCCTCCACCCCTTCGACTTCGATGCCGATGGCGTTCAACGCATCGTAGATCGCCTCGACCGAGGCATCGGTGTCCAGATAACGGCGTAGCCAGGAAAGCGAAAACTTCATCGGGATACCTTTAGGCGGCAGTGCCGACGCCGGCCGACAGGGTCGGCACGTCGAGCGCGGAGAAGCCGTAGTGCGAAAGCCAGCGGACATCGCCGTCGAAGAAGGCGCGCAAGTCGTCCATGCCGTACTTCAGCATGGCAAGCCGATCGACGCCGGTGCCGAAGGCGAAGCCCTGCCATTCGTCAGGGTCGAGCCCGGCGGCGGCGATCACCTTGCGGTTGACCATGCCGCTGCCCAGCACTTCCATCCAGCCTTCCGAGCCGCCGACCACGCGCTTGCCATTGACCATGGTATAGCCAACGTCGACTTCGACAGAGGGCTCGGTGAACGGGAAATAGCTCGGGCGCAGGCGCAGCACGACGTCGTCGCGCTCGAAGTAGGCCTTGAGGAAGGTCTCCAGCGTCCACTTGAGGTGGCCGAGGTGGATGCCCTTGTCGATCACCAGGCCTTCGATCTGGTGGAACATCGGCGTGTGCGTCGCGTCGCTGTCCGAGCGATAGACCCGGCCCGGAGCGATCACGCGGATCGGCGCACCCTGTTCGATCATGGCGCGGATCTGCACCGGCGAGGTGTGCGTGCGCAGCAGCATTTCGCGGCCCTGCTCGTCGCGATCGGGGAAGTAGAAGGTATCGTGCATCGCGCGTGCCGGATGGCTCTCGGGCATGTTGAGCGCGGTGAAGTTGTGCCAGTCGTCCTCGATCTCGGGTCCGGTCGCGACGGCGAAGCCCAGGTCGGCGAAGATCTCGGCCAGCTCGTCCATTACCTGCGATATCGGGTGGACGCTGCCGCGCGGGGTCTCGAGCGCAGGGAGCGTCAGGTCGATCGTCTCGGAGGCGAGCTGCGCTTGCAGCGCGGCATGCTCCAGCGCGGCCTTGCGCTCCGCCAGCGCCTCGGTGACGCTTTCGCGCAGGGCGTGGATCTTGGGCCCCTCGACCTTGCGCTCGTCCGGACTCATGGCGCCAAGAGTTTTGAGCAGGGCGGAGATGTCGCCCTGCTTGCCGAGGTGCTTGACGCGCAGCGCCTCGACTTCGTCGAGCGAGCCGGCGTAGCCTATCGAAGCCAGGATCGTATCTACATCAACCACAAGACACTCACTCTTCGTCAGCCGGCTACGTCAGGCGGTGCACGCCGTAGGACTTCGTGGACCTGTCTAGCAACCCCTCGCGATGCGGCGGGAGAGAGACAAGAAAAAGGCGCGGGAAGCTTTCGCCGCCCGCGCCCTTGTCTGTTTTGCTGAGCCAGCGCGCTTACGCGGGGAGCGCGGCCTTGGCCTGTGCGATCACCGTGCTGAACACGCCGCCTTCGTTCATGGCGAGGTCGGCCATGGTCTTGCGGTCGAGCTCGATCCCGGCGAGCTTCACGCCGTGGATGAACTGCGAGTAGGTCAGGCCTTCGTTGCGCACGGCAGCGTTGATGCGCTGGATCCACAGGGCGCGGAAAGTCCGCTTCTTAACCTTACGATCGCGGTACGCGTACTGGCCGGCCTTTTCGACGGCCTGGCGCGCGACGCGGATGGTGTTCTTGCGACGACCCCGATAGCCCTTGGCTTGATCGAGGATCCGCTTGTGCTTGGCGCGGGTGGTAACACCCCGTTTGATACGGCTCATTGTCTATGCGCTCCTAATCAGCCCAGCCCGTAGGGCGCCCACTTCTTGATCGTCTTCGCATCGGCGTCGGAGATGACGTCGGTGCCGCGATTCTGGCGGATGTACTTGGCGTTGTGGCTGATCAGGCGGTGGCGCTTGCCGACGACGCCGTGCTTCACCTTGCCGGTGGCGGTGAGCCGGAAGCGCTTCTTCACGCCGCTCTTGGTCTTCAGTTTGGGCATTTTCGTCTCCTTCGTCGGGGACACGTACGGCCGGCCCTGGCAGCCCTTTTCGCCAGGCCGGCGCGCGAATCTCTATTGGCGAGATGCGATCGTGCCGATTGAAGGGCGCGCGCTTAGCGATGTGTGGGGTGGAAAGCAAGGAAGAAGAGGGCTGCGTAGGTCGCGCGAGCGGCCGGCGCTTGCGCCAGAAAACGAAAGCGGCCCGTCCCCCCAGTCAGGACGAGCCGCTCGCATTACCCCCCACGGGTACTCGGACGAAAGGATCAGGCGGCTTCGGCCTCGACGTCGGGATCGCGCAGCACGTAGCCCCGGCCCCAGACGGTCTCGATGTAGTTGGCGCCGCCGCAGGCATGCGCCAGCTTCTTGCGCAGCTTGCAGATGAACACGTCGATGATCTTCAGCTCAGGCTCGTCCATGCCGCCATAAAGGTGGTTCAGGAACATTTCCTTGGTGAGCGTCGTGCCCTTGCGCAAGCTGAGCAGCTCGAGCATGGCATATTCCTTGCCCGTCAGGTGGACGCGGGCGCTGTCGACTTCCACGGTCTTGGCGTCGAGGTTCACCACCAGCTTGCCGGTCTTGATCACCGACTGCGAGTGACCCTTCGAACGGCGCACCACGGCGTGGATGCGGGCGATCAGCTCTTCGCGGTGGAACGGCTTGGTGACGTAGTCGTCCGCGCCGAAGCCGAAGGAGCGCACTTTGCTGTCCATCTCGGAGATGCCGGAAAGGATCAGCACCGGCGTCTGCACCTTGGCCACGCGCAGCTTCTTCAGCACGTCGTAACCATGCATGTCAGGCAGGTTCAGATCCAGCAGGATGATGTCGTAGTCATAGAGCTTACCGAGATCGAGGCCCTCTTCGCCAAGGTCGGTGGAGTAGACGTTGAACCCCTCCGCTGTCAGCATGAGCTCGATGGCTCGGGCGGTTGTCGGCTCGTCCTCGATCAACAGCACACGCATTCGAATTTCCTTTGGTTGCCCCGAAGTGTGCGACCTTTCGCGCTCCGAAAGAGTGCTGCCGCGAATTAACCATGAGACGTATGAAGATTAAAGGTTAATTCGTTGTAAACGCCAGGACCGGGATACGACACATGCGAGTGGTGGCTTTTCAGTCACTTGATGGGCTTGATGCGCGGCTGATTGAGTGAGGGCAAGCGTTGCGCGCGTAAAGGGTTGAGTGAACCGTGACGGGCAGCCGGCGGGCTTCGACAAGCTCAGCTCTGGCAATGTGGTGCCTGGCGCGAAGCGTAGCAGCCGACCTCGCAGCCTGACTCAAGCCGGCACTGCGGCAGCCTCAACCCGCATCGCCCGCCGCTGCGCCACTCGCCCGGCGAGCTTGGGCTCCACGCGGCGCAAGTAGGTCCACAGGCCGCATTGGACCCCGATCAGCATCAGGATGAACGGCTGAAAGGCAATTCCCACGAACAGCGAACCGAACATGTAGATCACTTGCGCCAGCTGCAGCGAGACCGCGAGCGGTGCTTGCCATTGCTCGTCCGGGCCGGTGCGCTTGCGCCAGCGGCGGCGGATCATCTCCATCTGCACCAGGCCGGACACCTGCAGCGTCAACCATAGCAGGAAGCCCGGCACGCCCTGCTCACCCAGCATCTCGAAATAGCTGGAGTGGAAGGCGCGGCTGCTGTCTTCCTGCGTCTGGGTGGTCAGGATGGTGGTGTTACCGCTCGTCTGCGCCACTACGGTTTCGAAGCGCAACGTGTTGCCGAGGTAAACCTCGAAGCCGCCACCGAACGGATGGCTGCCGACATAGCCGAGCGTCCATTTCCACACCGCCAGGCGCGTGCTGGCGGACTTGTCGGACTGGTTGTTCTCGATCGTGCCCATGCGCTCTGTATAGGACGCGGGCAGGAACGGCACCGCCAGCGCCACCGCGCCCGACATGAGCGCGACGATCAGGAATCGGTGCTTGGCCGTGCGCAAGTACAGCACGGCAAGGATGCCGAGGCAGATCAGGCCGGTGCGTGCCTGGGTGCCCACCGGGATCAGCGCGCAGGCGAAGATGAGGGCGACGGCGAAGGTCCAGACGCGCCAGTCTGATGGAAACACCGTGCCGTGTTTGGCCATCCACAGGATCAGCGGAATGATCGCGATCGCCACGCAGCTGATGATCGAGCCTTCGTAGAGCCCCGTGTTGTTGTCGACGAAGAAGCGCAGCGCGCCGTAGCCGCCACCGCCACACAGCGTCTTGATCGCGCCGTCGATGATGATCGCGCTGGCCGCCAGAACCATGACCAGAATCACCGCTTCGATCCGCAGCCGCGTCCGCAAGGTCAGCGGCAGGAACATGGCGAACACCAGCGCCTTCCACACCCACGACCACTTCTCCGCGGCCTCCTTGGGGAAGTCGGCCGTGATCGTCGAATACCCGCAGTAGAGCAGCAGAAGGAAGATCATTCCCTGTCGGATGGAGAAGCGCGAATCGGTCTTGTCGTCGAAGAACAGCCAACCGGCGAACGCGGCGGCGAAGAAGATCAGCGACGTCGGAATATGCGAGAGGATGCCCCAAGAGATGATCTGCGGCGCGACGATGTCGACGTAGAGATAGGCCAGCACCCACAGGAACGGCCGCTTGCAGCCCAGTGCCAGGTAGAAGCAGAGGAACGCCGTGAGGCACAGGTCGATCACGCCGGCGGCTCCGATTCGCTGCCGGGTTCGACCTGCGACAGGCCCTTGCGGCGCCAGCCGAACGGCCGTTTCGCGCCGCCCTCGTGGTCGAGGTCGTCGCGCAGGAACAGCCGGATGCCGGCCAGCACCAGCAGCCCATGTGCAACGGACAAGGCGAACATGTCGACCATGGCCGGCAGCGTTAGCTGGCTCGAGTTGACGGCGCGTTAAGCGTTCCTGCGCTAGACAATCGCCATGATCAGGGTCCTCCACGTCCTCGACCACTCGCTGCCGATGCACAGCGGTTATACTTTCCGCACGCGTGCGATCCTGAAGGCGCAGCAGCGGCTCGGCATCGAAGTGCGCGGCATCACCGGCCTGCGTCATACGATGCCGAGCGCGGCGGCTGAAGAAGCTGACGGACTGCTGTTCCACCGCACGGCGGGTCAGGCGAGCGGCATGTCGGGCCTGCGTGAATGGCGCGAGGTCGGCCTCTTCGCCGATGCCATCGAGCGCGTGGTGGAGGACTGGCGCCCCGACGTGATCCACGCCCACTCCCCCGCGCTGTGCGGCCAGGCCGCCCTGCGTGTCGCCCGCCGCCAGGACATCCCGCTGGTCTACGAGATCCGCGCCTTCTGGGAGGATGCGGCGGTCGGCAATGGCGTCACCAAGGCTGGATCGCTGCGCTACCAGCTGACGCGGCGCCTGGAAAACTTCGTCGTCGGCCATGCCGATGCGATCGTCACCATCTGCGAGGGCCTGCGCGGCGACCTGATGGCGCGGGGCATCGCCCCTGAGCGAGTCACCGTGGTGCCTAACGGCGTCGACCTCTCGCTGTTCGGGGCACCGCCCGAGCCGGACATGGCGCTGGCTCGCGAACTCGACCTGCTCGACGCCCAAGGCAACCTTCGCCCGGTCGTCGGCTTCATTGGCAGCTTCTACGACTACGAAGGGCTCGACATCCTGATAGAGGCGATGAAGCTGCTGGTGCGCTATCATCCCGAGGCACGGCTGCTGCTCGTCGGCGGGGGACCTTGCGAGGAAGCGCTGCGCCGCCAGGCGTCCGAGTCGCGCGAGGCCGAGGCCATCCGCTTCGTCGGCCGCGTGCCGCACGATCAGGTCGAACGCTATTATGCGCTGACCGACATTCTCGCCTTCCCGCGCAAGCACAGCCGCCTGACCGACCTCGTCACACCCTTGAAGCCGCTGGAAACGATGGCGCAGGGCAAGATCGTCTGCGCCTCCGACGTGGGCGGCCACCGGGAGCTGATCCAGGACGGCGTGACCGGCCGCCTGTTCGCGCCCGACGATGCCCAGGCCTGCGCCGGTGCGCTCGCCTCGCTGCTGACTCATCGCGGACGCTGGCCGGTTATGCGCGACGCTGGACGCCGGCACGTCGAAGAGCGCCACGACTGGGCACGCAATGCTGCGCGTTATCAACTTGTTTACCAAGCTCTCCTAGGCCTGACCGCTCAACCGAGGCTGGGGGCAGCCGCCTAGACCCGTTCGTGGCCAGGCTCTCCCTGCAGTCGCTGATGCAATTGGGGTAAGACTTTGGCCGACGCAAAGCGCAGGAAACCGGCAGCCAGCCCGCCGATCACCAGCCATCCGCTGTTCCCGGTGACGGTCGTCCTGTGGTTCGGTGCGCTGTTCGGGCTTACCAGTGTTGCGATTCGCACCGGCCTGATCGAGCATGCGGTGCTGGTCACCGGCATCGATCGCGTGATCCCCATGGCCGCTCCGCCGCTCGGCACCACCACCCGCATTCTGCTGGCGCTGATGATGACGGCGATCGGCTGCCTTGTCGGTCTCCTCGTCGCCCGGCGCCTGGCGAAGCCCGCACCGCAAGCTGTCGCTCGCCGTCGCCGCTCGACCACTTCGACGGCTGCAGCCGATGACGGTGAATCGCCCGTCGCGCTGTTCGGCGCCGCGCGCCAGGCGGAACTCGCCGACGAGCCGGACGACGATGCGGAGGAGCCGGAGCATCAACCGGCGACTCGCCGCCGCCAACTGGCCGTGATCGCGCAAGAAGAGCGCTTCGACGATCACGCTCCGGTGCCCGGGGCCTCACCCATCCTCAACGTTGCCGATCTCGAGATCGAGAGCTTCGATGCAGCGCTTGATGAGGAGGTGTGGATCCGCCGTAGCGAGCCGCTGCAGCTCGCACCGCGAGAGCATGCCGAGGCCATCGAGGCAGAGCCTATGCAGGCCGAGACTACGCAGGCCGAGCACTCCGAACCGGAAGAGCCGAAGCCTGCCAACCGCCTGTTCGATGCCTACGTCCGTGCCGCTCCGGTCCGAACGGCTGAGAAGGACGACGTGCCGACACCCGGTTTCGAGCTTCTGCCGCGCGAAGACGAGATCGTCGGCGCCGAGCCCGCCGTCATCGCCGACGAACCCGTGGCACACACGATCGACGTCGAGGAAGTTGCCGCACCGGCCAGGGACATGACCGCCGCCGAGCGGATCGCGTCCGCTCCGCTCGACACGCTCTCGCACCTGGAACTGCTGGAGCGCCTGGCGCTCACCATCGCGCGCCGCCGGGCGGCGAATGGCCAAACCTGCGAGCCGACCGCTGCGATCGAGGCGCCTGAGATGCCTCTCAAGCCGCCCGCCAAGCCGGTCCTGGACCTTCCTGTGGGGCTGCGCGCTGTGCCGACCGATCCGCACGACGATGCCCTGCCCGGCTACCTTCCGCCGCGTCATATCGGTCGCAGCGACGATGACGCGCTGGATGCCGGCTATGTGTCACTGCGGAGCCTGACCCGCCCTGCCCTGGCGGAGACCGGCGAGAACACGCAAGGATCGACGGCCCTTCAACAGTCGGATTCGAACACGGCGTGGACGTTCGATGCTCCCACAGCGGCGGGCGATCGTACCGAGCAGGCGCTGCGCGCCGCGCTTGCCACGCTGCAGCGGATGAGCGGCGCCGCCTGAGGTCCGCCTCCCTCGCTCGCCACGCTGCGGCCGGCAACAAAGCGTCTCGCCCTGCCCTATCGCACGCCCGGATCGTTCCGCTTAACCGGGCTTCGCAGTTGCAAATATTACCCGCAAACGTCATGGGGGCAGCTCGGGTCAACTTGCCACGGGTCGCACCGATGCGATTCGTGTTCTTCGCGGACGGTCGCTCAGGCGGTCGCCTGGGAAGAAGGGCTGGCCCGGCCAACGACAGGACGGGTATTTATCGATGGCATTTCCGGAGCCCCAGGGCCTCTACGACGCGCGTAACGAGCATGATTCCTGCGGTGTGGGCTTTGTGGCCCATATTAAAGGCATCAAATCGCACGCCATCGTATCGCAGGCGCTGGAGATTCTGAAAAACCTCGATCACCGCGGCGCGGTGGGCGCCGACCCGCTGCTGGGCGACGGCGCGGGCATCCTGATTCAGACACCCGACGCCTTGTTCCGCAAGTGGGCGGAAGGCGAAGGCCTGAAGCTGCCCGCGCTCGGCGACTACGGCGTGGCGATGTGCTTCATGCCGCAGGACCAGGCCAGCCGCGACCTGATCACGCAGATCTTCGAAAAGTTCATCGCCAAGGAAGGCCAGTCGCTGATCGGCTGGCGCGACGTGCCGACCACGATGGACGGTCTAGGCAAGGCGGTGATCGAATCCATGCCGGTGATCCGGCAGTGCTTCGTCGCGCGCGGGCTTAACTGTTCGGACCAGGACGCGTTCGAGCGCAAGCTGCTCGCCATCCGCAAGCAGACGCAGAACCCGCTGGAACAGATGGCGGAAAAGCACGGGCTGCCGGGGCTGAAAGAGCTCTACATGCCCAGCTTCTCGACCCGCACGGTGGTCTACAAAGGCCTGCTGCTGGCGACCCAGGTCGGCTCGTTCTACGACGATCTTCGCAACCCGGAATGCGTCTCGGCGCTCGGCCTGGTGCACCAGCGGTTCAGCACCAACACCTTCCCCAGCTGGAAGCTGGCGCACCCTTACCGCTTCATGGCGCACAACGGTGAGATCAACACCGTGCGCGGCAACGTGAACTGGATGAACGCGCGCCGCCGCACGCTCGAATCGGACCTGCTCGGCGCCGATCTCGACAAGATGTGGCCGCTGATCCCGCACGGCCAGTCGGACACCGCCTGCCTCGACAACGCCTTCGAGCTGCTGCTCGCAGGGGGCTACAGCCTCAGCCACGCAATGATGATGCTCATCCCCGAGGCTTGGGCCGGCAATGCGCTGATGACGCCCGAGCGCCGCGCGTTCTACGAGTATCACGCGGCCCTGATGGAGCCGTGGGACGGCCCGGCTGCGGTCGCCTTCACCGACGGTCGCCAGATCGGCGCCACGCTGGACCGCAACGGCCTGCGCCCGGCGCGCTTCCTCGTCACCGACGACGACTTGTGTGTCATGGCGTCGGAGAGCGGCGTGCTGCCGATCAAGGAAGACAACATCGTGCGCAAGTGGCGGCTGCAGCCGGGGCGCATGCTGCTGATCGACTTCGAGCAGGGCCGCATCATCGAGGATGAGGAGCTGAAGGCCCAGCTCGCCGCCGAAGAGCCCTACCAGCAGTGGCTGGACCAGGCGCAGTACAAGCTTGAAGACCTCGACGTCATCGATCCCGAGCTGACCGAATTGCCCCAGCCGACCGGCACGCTGCTCGATCGCCAGCAGGCGTTCGGCTACACCCAGGAAGACGTCAGCCGCTTCCTGGAGCCGATGGCCGTCAACGCCGACGATCCGATCGGCTCGATGGGCACCGACACCCCGATCGCGGTGCTCAGCCGCAAGTCGCGGCTGGTCTACGACTACTTCAAGCAGAACTTCGCCCAGGTCACCAACCCGCCGATCGACCCGATCCGCGAGGAACTGGTGATGAGCCTGGTGTCGATGATCGGCCCGCGCCCCAATCTGCTCGGCCACGTCGCCGGCACGCACAAGCGCCTGGAAGTCAGCCAGCCGATCCTCACCGACGAGGAGTTGGCGAAGATCCGCTCGGTCGAGGCCGCGCTCGACGGCGCGTTCCGCACAGCGACGATCGACATGACCTGGGACGCCAGCGCCGGGGCCGAGGGCCTTGAGCTGGCCATCAAGGAAATGTGCTGGACCGCGACCGAAGCGGTGCTGGCGGACAAGAACATCCTGATCCTGTCCGACCGTGCGCAAGGGCCGGACCGCATCCCGATGCCGGCGCTGCTGGCCACTGCCGCCGTCCACCACCACCTCGTCCGCCAGGGGCTGCGCATGCAGACCGGCCTGGTGGTCGAGACCGGCGAAGCGCGCGAAGTGCACCACTTCTGCGTGCTGGCGGGCTACGGCGCCGAGGCGATCAACCCCTACCTCGCGTTCGAGACGATCGAGAACCTGCGAGTCCGCAAGGAGCTGCCGATTGAGGCCAGGCAGGCGCAGAAGAACTACGTCTACGCCATCGGCAAGGGCATCCGGAAGGTCATGTCCAAGATGGGCATCTCGACCTACCAGTCGTACTGCGGCGCGCAGATCTTCGACGCGGTGGGCCTGTCGAGCAAGTTCATCGAGAAGTACTTTACCGGCACCGCCACCACCATCGAGGGCGCCGGTCTCGCCGAAATCGCCGCCGAGACCGTCGCACGCCATGCCGCGGCCTATGGCGACAGCCCGGTCTACAAGAACATGCTCGACGTGGGCGGCATCTACGGCGTGCGCGTGCGCGGCGAGGAGCATGCCTGGACGTCCGAGAACATCGGCAACCTGCAGCACGCGGTGCGCGGCAACGTGCCCGAGAAGTACGCGGCCTTCGCCCGGTCGATCAACGACCAGTCGGAGCGCATGCTGACGATCCGCGGCTTGATGGAGTTCGTGCCCGGGACCCCGGTTCCGATCGAGGAAGTCGAGCCGGCCAGCGAGATCGTCAAGCGCTTCGCCACCGGGGCGATGAGCTTCGGCTCGATCAGCCGCGAGGCGCACACCACTCTGGCGCTCGCCATGAACCGCATCGGCGGCAAGTCGAACACCGGCGAAGGCGGCGAGGAAGTCGATCGCTTCACGCCGCTGCCCAACGGCGATTCGATGCGCTCGGCAATCAAGCAGGTGGCCAGCGGCCGGTTCGGCGTGACCACCGAGTACCTCGTCAACGCCGACGACATCCAGATCAAGATGGCCCAGGGCGCCAAGCCTGGCGAAGGCGGCCAGCTGCCGGGCGACAAGGTCGACAAGACCATCGGCCGGGTGCGCCACTCGACGCCGGGTGTGGGCCTCATCAGCCCGCCGCCACATCACGACATCTACTCGATCGAGGACATCGCGCAGCTCATTCACGATCTCAAGAACGTGAACCCGGGCGCGCGCGTCTCGGTCAAGCTGGTGTCCGAAGTGGGCGTGGGTACGGTCGCCGCGGGCGTCTCCAAGGCGCGCGCCGACCACATCACCATTGCCGGCTACGAAGGCGGCACCGGTGCCTCGCCGCTGACCTCGCTGACGCACGCGGGCTCGCCCTGGGAGATCGGCCTGGCCGAAACCCAGCAGACGCTGCTGCTCAACAACTTGCGCAGCCGCGTGGCGGTGCAGGCGGACGGCGGCATCCGCACCGGCCGCGACGTGGCGATCGCCGCGCTGCTCGGCGCCGACGAGTTCGGCTTCGCCACGGCACCGCTGATCGCGGCGGGCTGCATCATGATGCGTAAGTGCCACCTCAACACTTGCCCGGTCGGCGTGGCGACGCAGGACCCGGTGCTGCGCGCGCGCTTTACCGGCCAGCCCGAGCACGTGGTGAACTACTTCTTTTTCGTCGCCGAGGAACTGCGCGCGATCATGGCCGAGCTCGGCTTCCGCACGCTGGCGGAGATGACCGGCCGCGTCGACCGGCTCGACACCCGCAAGGTGATCTCGAACTGGAAGGCCAAGGGCGTCGATCTGTCGAAGATCCTCTACAACCCCGGCAAGGGCGACAGCCCGACGCTCAACTGGTCCGAAACGCAGGACCATGGGCTGGAGAACGCGCTCGACAACGAGCTGATCGCCGCCTCAGCCGATGCGCTGGAAAGCCGCCAGCCGGTGAGAGTCGAGAAGTCGGTCATCAATGTCAACCGCACGGTCGGCGCCATGCTCTCGGGCGAAGTCGCCAAGCGGTTCGGCCATGCCGGCCTGCCCGACAACACGATCAACGTGAAGCTCACCGGCGTCGCCGGCCAGAGCTTCGCTGCCTGGCTCGCCCACGGTGTGACGCTCGACCTGACGGGTGACGCCAACGACTATGTCGGCAAGGGTCTCTCCGGAGGCCGCGTGATCGTTCGCCAGCCCGGCCACGTGAACCGCGAGCCGACGCAGAACATCATCGTCGGCAACACCGTGCTCTACGGCGCGATCGCGGGCGAGGCGTTCTTCAACGGCGTCGCCGGCGAGCGCTTCGCGGTGCGCAACTCGGGCGCCGTTGCGGTGGTCGAAGGCTGCGGCGATCATGGCTGCGAGTACATGACCGGAGGTGTCGTCGCGGTGCTGGGCAAGACCGGCCGCAACTTCGCAGCGGGCATGTCGGGCGGCATTGCCTACGTCTACGACGAGGATGGCGTATTCGCGCAGCTGGCCAACACCTCCATGGTCGACCTGCAGCCGATCTCGGCGGAGCGTGACGAGGACGACGGGGCGGGCCGTCCGCAGCAGCGCACCAACGGCGTCAACGACGCCGGCATGGGCGACCCGCTGCGCCACGAC
The DNA here is from genome assembly GCF_902506425.1 of Novosphingobium sp. 9U. Lineage (NCBI taxonomy): Bacteria > Pseudomonadati > Pseudomonadota > Alphaproteobacteria > Sphingomonadales > Sphingomonadaceae > Novosphingobium > Novosphingobium sp. 9U. The sequence continues at coordinate 405,900 of NZ_LR732504.1, forward strand.
GCGGACCGCCTGCGCGTGCTGCTCGAACGCCACCATCTGCACACCGGATCGAAGCGGGCGCGTGCCCTGCTCGACGACTGGTCGAACGCTCTGGGCAAGTTCGTGAAGGTCATGCCGCGCGACTACGCCAAGGCGCTCAAGCAGATGGAAGCCGAGCGGCTCGAAGCGGCCTCCGTCGCCGCCGAATAAGCTTGGTGGCGCACCATCTCGCACGGGCGCCCCTTTTCTGGCATATATGATGAAGCGGGAGCGCTGCTGGGATCGGCGCTCACGGGGAGTATCTCAAGATGGGTAAGGAAACCGGGTTCCTCGAACTCGACCGGCACGATCGCGGCTACGAAGCGCCGGAAGCGCGGCTGAAGAACTACAAGGAGTTCATCGTCCCGCTGCCCGAGGCCGACCTCAAGGCCCAGGCCTCGCGCTGCATGAACTGCGGCGTGCCGCACTGCCACACCGGTTGTCCGGTCAACAACATCATCCCCGACTGGAACCACCTGGTCTACGAGAACGACTGGAAGAACGCGCTCGAGGTCCTGCATTCGACCAACAACTTCCCGGAATTCACCGGCCGCATCTGCCCCGCGCCTTGCGAGGCGGCCTGCACGCTGAACATCATCGACCAGCCGGTGACCATCAAGTCGATTGAATGCGCGATTGTCGACAAGGGATGGCAGAACGGCTGGATCAGCCCCGCCGTGCCCGCCAAGCGCACCGGCAAGACGGTCGCGGTGGTCGGCTCCGGCCCCGCAGGCCTCGCCGCCGCGCAGCAGCTGGCGCGCGCGGGTCACACCGTCACCGTGTTCGAGAAGAACGACCGTCTGGGCGGGCTGATGCGCTACGGCATCCCCGACTTCAAGATGGAGAAGCACCTCATCAACCGGCGCGCCATGCAGATGGAAGCCGAAGGGGTGACGTTCCGCACCAGCACCGAAGTGGGCGTAACCGTCTCGGTCAATTCGCTGAAGGAGAACTTCGACGCGATCGTCTTTGCCGGCGGCGCGGAAGAAGCGCGCCGGCTCGACATTCCGGGTGCGGAACTGCCGGGCGTGCGCCTGGCAATGGAGTTTCTGACCCAGCAGAACAAGCGCAACGCCGGCGACGACGAGCTGCGCGCCGCGCCGCGCGGCTCGCTGACCGCGACTGGCAAGCACGTCATCGTCATCGGCGGCGGCGACACCGGCTCGGACTGCGTCGGCACGTCAAACCGCCAGGGCGCCACCTCGGTCACCCAGATCGAGATCATGCCCAAGCCGCCCGAGATGGAAGACAAGGCACTCAGCTGGCCGTTTTGGCCGCTGCGCCTGCGCACCTCGTCGAGCCACCAGGAAGGCTGCGAGCGTGACTGGGCGGTGCTGACCAAGCGCGTCGTCGGCGGCAACGACGTCTCCGGGCTCGAATGCGTGCGCGTCGAGTGGAAGGACGGCAAGATGGTCGAGATTGAAGGCAGCGAGTTTACGCTGCAGGGCGATCTGATACTGCTCGCCATGGGCTTTACCGGCCCGCGCAAGGCCGGCATGCTCGACCAGGCGGCCGTCGAGCTGGACCCTCGCGGCAACGTCAAGGCCAACGTCTTCGAGTACAAGACCAGCGACGACAAGATCTGGGCCTGCGGCGACATGCGCCGAGGCCAGAGCCTGGTGGTCTGGGCGATCCGCGAGGGCCGCCAGTGCGCCCGTGCGGTGGACGAAGCGCTTATGGGCGTCTCCGAACTCCCCCGCTGAGGCGATAAGGCCGATAGGACTGCGTACCGGGCTTGACCCAGCGGCGGTTTCGGCAGTGATGAGTCCGAAGGCTTGCGCCGGCAAGCTCGCGACATGGTGCAACCTGGCCAGGGTCGAGCCCGCGACGACGTTGTAGCGCATTCAGGGAGGAACGCGATGCTGCTCGAAATTGCCGAAGTAGAAGTTAAGCCGGGCAACGAAGACGCGTTTAGCACGGCCATGCGCGAGGGCGGCATCGCCCACCTCGCCGCCTGCAAGGGCGTGATCGAAGCCCGCTTCGGCCGCGGTGTCGAGAACCCGAGCAAGTTCCTGTTCCACGTTGTCTGGACTTCAATCGAGGATCACATGGCAGCGCGAGAACTGGAGAGCTTCGGGCAGTTTCGCGCTGCCATGGACTATCTCACACAAGGCGGCTCGATGAGCCACTACGTGCTGCATGAGCAGGTGGCTGGGGCCAGCTATAAAGCTGTCTGACGGCCGGATACTGCGTAGCCACCGGTGAGTACCGCGGCGGCGTGAGGCGCGATCGTAGTCGGATTGGCCGTGTGCGCGATTAGGCGGTGACGGGCAGCTGTGCGTGCAGAGCGTGCCAGTTCCAGGGCAGCAGCTCGTGCAAGCGCTGCTGCGGGATGTCGGCGGTGCGGGTGAGGACGTCGGCCAACCAGGCTTGCGGGTCGACGTCGTTGAGCTTAACAGTGGCGATGAGGCTGAATATGAAAGCAGCACGCTGACCGCCGCGATCGGATCCTGCGAAACGCCAGGCTTTTCGGCCGATGGCGATGCCGCGCATGGCACGCTCGGCGCAATTGTTGGTCAGGCAGATGCGTCCATCCTCAAGGAAAGCGGTGAACGCGGGCCAGTCCTTGAGCATGTAGTCCATGGCCTTGGCGACATCGGACGAGCGTGAAAGGCTCGAACGCTGCTCGGCCATCCAGGACCGCAGATCGTCGGGGAGAGGAGCCACGTGCTGCTCGCGGGCGATCTGCCGCTGAAGGGCGCTCTGGCCCACGACGGTACGCTCGACCGCAAAGATTGCGTCGATGCGGCGCACGGCCTCGACAGCAAGCGGCGCGATCACCGGCGAGCCCTTGCGGCACTTGTTGAGCTGATACCAGGCTGCGGTGAGGCTGACTCACGTGCGGGTTCCCAAGGGGGTGAAAGTGTGGATCAGTAGCGTCCTGGATCAGGAGGATGCGCGGATGGGACAAGCGATCGGCTTGCGAGAGGATTTCGGCGGGTCGACGCTGCGGCGTTTTGGCGCGGGCATCAAGAGTGCGCCGCAGGCTCGGCGGCTGCTGACGTTGGCCCAGATTCACGATGGCGGCAATCGAAGCCAGGCGGCGCGGATTGGCAATGTTACGTTGCAATCATCCGCGACTGGGTGATCCGCCTTAACGCCCGCGGCCCTGACGGGTTGCTCGACGGCAAGGCTCCGGGCAAGCGGTTGATCCTCAGCGACGCGCAGCGCCACGCTCTGGTTTAGGCGGTTCGACGCGGGCCGCTCCCGGCGACTCACGGCGTCGTGCGCTGGCGGCTGATTGATCTGGTGCAATGGTTACATTACGAGTTCGCGGTGTCGCTGGACGAGACTACCGCCAACCGTGAGCTGAAGCAGCTGGGCTACGTGAAGCTGACCGCCGCCAGCGTCCCTATGCCGAGAACGAGTTAGCCAGGGAGGCGTTCAAAAAAGATCTCATGGGCGCGGGCTGGCGCCGGTTGAGGCAGACTGGCCTTCCCGCTTTGTCGTGAAGGAGATTGCCTGTGTCCATTTCCGTCCCATGCCGCGGTTAGTACGCAGCTAAACGCGATCTTCGTGTCGCTAGAGTTGAGCCGTTCCAATTGGTTGGTAACATCGCTGTCGCCGGGCGCCGCGATCGCATTTCGCGCCATCAGGTGAAGGGCAGCGATGTGCCGGCACTTTTGGAGCGGTTCGCGCAGTTGCAGGTGAAAGCGCGGGAGCGGACGTGCGAGCTTTATTTGCTGGTCGTCGTCCGGGAGGCAGGGCTGGACGGCTTCTGGATTCACCGTTGCCTCATCCGCGAAGGCTTTGAGAGCCATGTCGTCGACGCCGCCTCGATCGCAGCCTCGCGGCGCAGCCTTCGGGCGAAGACGGACAAGCTCGACGGCGAGGCGCTGGTCCGCACGCTGCTTGCCTACAAGCGCGGCGAGCCACGGGTCTGTGCCATGGTGACCGTGCCGAGCGCAGAGGACGAAGACCGCCGGCGCGTCTGCCGCTAGCGGCGCTCGCTGGTCGTCGAACGCATCCGGCGCAATGAGGGCGTGCTGTTCGCGCAAGTGGTGGCGATTACGAACCGCTGCGCACGAACCGGCGCGCGCGGCTGAAGGAACTAGTCACCGGTGATGGCCAGCGACTGCCTTCCCATGTGAAGCGCGAGATTGAGCGCGAGTTAGACCGGCTGGAGCTGGTCATGCGCCAGATTAAGGAGGTGGAGCGCGAGCGCGACGCGATGCTGGAGGCGGCGACGGACGAGGCACCTAAGCCGGCGAGCGCCCGACTGCTCCAGCTGCGCGGCATCGGCCCCGAGTTTGCCGGCGTGCTGCATGGCGAGGCGCTATTCCGCAGCTTCAGCAACCGTCGCCAGGTCGCCTGCTATGCGGGCCTCGCGCCATCGCCATGGCAGAGCGGCAACATGGACCGCGAGCAGGGCGTATCCAGGCCGGCAACAAGCGGCTACGCACGACCAAGATCCAGGTCGCGTGGCTATGGCTTCGGCATCAGCCTGAGTCGGAACTGACCCGCTGGTACGCCGAACGGGTGCAGGCGAACGGCGATCGTGTCAGGCGCGTGATGATCGTCGCGCTCGCCCGCAAGCTGCTGATCGCGCTTTGGCAGTTTAGTTCGGCCGGCGTCTTGCCGCGAAAGGCGCGCTGCTAAAGGCAGGCTGAGCGAGTCACCAATTCCGAGTTCCCGCAGGCATTGCCCTGCCGGATCCAGGCGGACGGACTCGTAGAGGCCTCTTGGCTTCACTCGCCGGTAAAAAGGATGATCGTCTTCCTGAGCCAGAGCCGACGCAAGCGGGATTGTGGCTGAGCCGCGTACGAGCGGCGACCGGATGTGAGTTAAAGCGAACCGGTTGGCGGGACGCTTGTAGCAGCAGGCTCAGACCATGGATCTGACAAACGCGAGATTGCCAATTGTTATAGCGGCGCAAAGGCTTGATCCGATTATCCCCGTCTGAGGCGCTTTGCCGCCGCAGTGGCAGAGGTCTGGGCCACTCTCCCGCAAGGCACGCCCATAGAGATTTGGTTTCAGGATGAAGCCCAGGTCGGGCAGAAGAACACCATCACTCGCCGCTTGGCGCGGCGCGGCACACGGCCATCGGCACCCAAGGATTAGGGGACGAAATCGGCCTTCATCTTCGGCGCCATCTGCCCCGAGAAGGGCAAAGGTGCCGGACTGGTCCTGCCCTCCTGCAACACCGAGACAATGTCGCTGCACCTCGCCCAAATTGCGCGTGCCGTCGCACCGGGCACCCATGCCGTGGTGCTGATGGATCAAGCCGGGTGGCACATGACCGGCAAGCTCAAGCTACCTGCCAACATCAGCATCGTCGCTTTGCCGGCCAAATGCCCTAAGCTGAACTCGGTCGAGAATGTCTGGCTGTTCATCCGCGGCAACCGGCTGTCGAACCGAATCTTCACCTCCCATGACAACATCATCGACCATTGCTGCGAAGCCTGGAACAAGCTCGTCGATCAGCCCTGGCGCATCCTAATCATCGGACGCCGCAAATGGGCGCGCCGGTTCTGATCAGTGCAGGTTGGTATCACGGTCGAATTGGATCTCTTTGAGAAGAACTCGCCGCGCATGAGGCAACGGTGGGCCGCCCGGGCGTGAGGCGGTCCAGATGCCGGGTCAGGACGACATCGGAGCGCTTGGATATGCGGCTAGGCCATCCTGACAGGTGATGTAGGCAATATGGTAGATTACGTCATCTCAGGATTACCGACCGGAGATTTTCAGCCAGTGCGAGAATGCCGGTAGTGTTGTCACGGCTCCCATGTAGGCCTTTGCGCTCCGTGACTTGCCCTCCTGGTTCAAACCGGCTCGGTGCGAGTTTCGTTCTGCAGGGCAGTACGATCTATTCGTTTTGAAGAATACGTCAGGCGGTGTCGCACTTGGCTCCGAAAGGCAAGCTTCGATCCTAACGAGCGTAGCGCGACTTGCCGGCTTTAAGTAGCTAGTGCGGCTCACATGAACAATCGGTCACCACGGTACATATCTGAGGTGGTTCTATAAGCGGAGCCCACCAGTCCTCGTGCGTGAGATACCATCCAAGCGTCTCACCGAGGCCTTGAGGAAAGTCTCGCCGTGGAGCGTAGCCCAGTTCCGTGCGCGCCTTCGTTTCATCAATCGCGTAGCGGCGATCGTGTCCTTTCCGGTCGGTGACAAAGGTCTTCGATTCCAGACTGCTGCGTCCGTGAGCAGGTGGCGCATCGGGGAAACGCTTGGCCAGGTTCGGATCGGCTGCAAACGCCTTGTCCACGGCATGGCAGATCTCCTCAATTACTCTCATGTTCGGCAGTTCCTGCCCGCCGCCTATGTTGTAAGTCTCGCCTGGGCGACCCTTGCGCAGGCACGCCTCAATGCCACGGCAATGATCCTCGACATGTAGCCAATCCCGAATGTTCAGGCCGTCCCCATAGATCGGCAAGGGGCGCCCGTACAGAGCATTAAGCGCGAATAGCGGGATGAGCTTTTCAGGATACTGGAACGGCCCATAATTATTGGAGCAGTTGCTCGTGGTCGTCTCAAGTCCATAGGTATGGTGATAGGCACGCACGAGGTGATCGCTGGCTGCCTTCGAGGCAGAATAGGGCGAATTTGGCGCGTAACGCGTGGTCTCACTAAAGGCCGGCTCGTCTGGTGAAAGCGAACCGTAGACCTCGTCAGTCGAGGCATGGTGAAATCGATGCGGCCTGCCACTACCTTCGTCAAGCCACGCCTTTTTCGCTGCCTTGAGCAGGCTGTGAGTGCCGATGACGTTGGTTGTCACGAATGCATCAGGCCCGGTGATCGACCGGTCAACATGACTTTCTGCGGCGAGGTGCACAATCGTGTCGATTGCATAATCCGCCATCAGGCTTGATACGAGCGGCGTGTCGCAGATATCGCCTTCGATCAGCGTAACCCCATCCAGACCGTCGAGGTTCGCCCGATTGCCTGCATAGGTCAGCAAGTCCAGCACGACTATGTTGTCCTGAGGCGAAGCCCCGCGCCAATAATGGACGAAGTTGGCGCCAATGAAGCCAGCACCGCCAGTGACCATGAGATTAGCCATGTATTTTGATCTCAGCAATCATTGTGCGCAGTTGAGTTCGCCAGTGCGGTGCGGGGCCACCTAAAATATCAAAGGTTGATGTCTTATCGAGGACTGAGTAGCTTGGGCGCCGTGCGGGCGTGGGGTAGTCCAAGGTGCGGATCGGAATGACCGGAACGGCTCGGGCCAGCAAGCCCGCCGCAAAAGCTTCCTCTTGGATAGCCACGGCAAAGTCGTACCAACTGCAGGCGCCCGCGTCGCTGAAGTGATGGATGCCCCGCGCCTGCCTCAGCGCCATCGCCCAGAGCGCGGCGGCCAAGCCAGGAGCATAAGTTGGCGTGCCGATCTGATCGGCCACGACGCGTACCTCGGGACATTCACTCATTAGGCGCAGCATGGTTCGTACGAAGTTCGCGCCTGTCGGCGCATAGACCCACGCGGTCCGCACGATCAAAGCATCTTCGCCGGCCGCGATTTCGCCCGCCAGCTTAGTCCGTCCGTACACCCCGAGAGGCGCGGTGAGTGCATCGGGAGCGTAAGGCCTGCCGGATAGCCCATCGAACACGAAGTCGGTTGAGACGTGGACAAAGCAACCCCCAACCCGGTTGGCGGCGCGGGCGAGGTGGCCGACAGCGGTCGCATTGACAGCAAGTGCCGTTTCCTCGTCAGTTTCGGCCTCATCCACTGCGGTATAGGCGGCTGCGTTGAACACGATATCGGGCCTAACCTGTGCAACCGCCGCAGCGACCGCACTACCATCGGTGATGTCGAGCGTATCTCTGCCGTGACTGAAGACGGTCGCAACATTCGGCGCCGTCGCCAGCAGTTCCCTGCCGAGCTGGCCCTTGCTCCCTACGATCAGGACTTTCATGTAAGGGCCTGAACATCACCAAATCGCCTGCCCAGCTTGTCCTTGGCAGACAATTGCGGATCGATCCCTTCAAGCGGCCAGTTGATTCCAATGCTGGGATCATTCCATGCCAGCGTATGCTCGTTTGCGGGATCATAAGAGACGGTGCACTTGTAGAGAAAATCAGTGTCGTCTTCCAGGCTAACGAAGCCATGGGCGAATCCAGGCGGCACCCAGAACATGCGCTTGTTCTTAGCTGAGAGTTCCACGCCAGCCCATTGCCCATAGGTGGATGAGCCGGGCCGCAAGTCCACGGCAACATCCCAAGCCTTACCAGAGACGACCCTGACGAGCTTCCCCTGCGGATTGGGTTGCTGGTAGTGCAGGCCGCGCAAGACACCCTTCGCGGAGCGGCTGTGATTGTCCTGAACAAAATTCCAAGCCAGGCCGAGTCGTGCGAACGTCGCCCGATTCCAGCTTTCCAGGAAAAAACCTCTTTCGTCCCCGAACACCTGTGGCTCAATGATAAGCAGGCCTTCAATTTTGGTGGGGATCAATTCCATTCTACATGCCTGCCTAACGATCGGCCGAGCGGCCATTTAGAAGATTGAGCAAGTATGCGCCATACCCACTCTTCACGAGCGGGAGGGCGATTGCTTCAAGTCTGGCGTCGTCGATGAAGCCTTGGCGCCAGGCAATCTCTTCCGGACATGCGATCTTTAGGCCTTGCCGCTCCTCAATGATCCGCACGTAATTGCCGGCATCGAGCAGAGAGCCGTGCGTACCCGTATCGAGCCAAGCATAACCACGCCCCATGATCTCGACCGACAACTCACCGCGTTCGAGATAGAGCCGATTTAGATCGCTGATCTCCAGCTCACCGCGGGCACTCGGCTTCAGATCGGCCGCCAAGTCAACGACCTTGCCGTCGTAGAAGTAGAGGCCGGTCACGGCGTAATTCGATCTAGGATCTTTAGGCTTCTCCTCGATGCTGACCGCCCGTCCATTCTCATCGAACGAGACAACCCCATAGGCGGTGGGATCTTTGACGTAGTAGCCAAAGACGGTCGCGCCTATCTCTCGAGATCCTGCGCTGCTCAGCAAGTTGGGCAAACCATGGCCGTAGAAGATGTTATCGCCTAAAATCAGAGCCGAAGGATGACTACCCAAGAAATCGGCACCTATATGAAAGGCTTGGGCCAGACCGGCCGGCGCTAGTTGCACCGCGTACTGCAAGTTGACGCCGAAGTTGTGACCGTCGCCAAGAACGGCTTGGAATGCAGCCTGATCTTGCAGCGTTGTGATAACAAGTATTTCCCTGATACCCGCCAACATCATAACTGACAAAGGATAATATATCATCGGCTTGTCGAAGACGGGCATAAGCTGCTTTGATACACCTCTTGTTAGAGGATAAAGTCGAGTTCCTGAACCACCTGCAAGTATCAATCCCTTGCGCATTTCAAACGGCCCCCAACTCGTAGTAATGGTTAATCGCATAAACAGATCATGGACCGTGCGATGTTTTCGTATGCATCGTTATTCCACAATCCGGCAAATGCGGGAGATGTGGAGATAAAACTTAACTGTACCCTGCGCCGTTGACATGAGCCGCCGACCGGCGCCGAGCGCCACTACCTACTCCGCGGGCGCCGAACCGCGCAAGATGGTGAGCTCTTGCGCTTTCAACGAGATGTCTCGCTCGTTGCCCGCTGCTTCGGTATGGTAGCGCAACCCGGGTGCATTTCCGCTGGGCCTCAAGTGAATGGAAGCGCGCCGGCAATCGCGTCAGCAAGGTCGACAGCGGCATGTCTTGGCGCTTCGCCTCCTCCAGCACCACGATCATCGGCAGCGCCGCATTACGCGTTGGCAACGCGGCCAGCATGCGCCGCTCGCGCAGATCGCCGAGCTGAGGATGAAGCCATTGGCCTCGTAGCCGCAGACCAGGATCGAACCTTTGACCAATGCACTCATCGCTTCAATCACGTAGGGCGAGCCGATGCGGGTGCAACGAATCTGGTCGAACGATCCGGACAACTCTAGTTACGAGTTGCAGGTGACCGGGGTCGCGATCGCTTCGATCCTCAGCGCCTGCGCGCACATGATGCCGAGCACATCGCCACGCAACCAGGTGCCGGTTTCGTCGGACAGTAAGTGCCGGTCGGGATCGCCATCGGTGAATAAGCTCGCATCGAGGCCGAACTCGGCCGCCCAACCATTTGCCAGTTCCTGAGCCTAGGGACGAACGGCTTCCGTGGCGAGGAATGAAGATGCCAGAGCGTCCAAATCGGGTCACTTGCGCGCCGAGACCTCCCAGGCTCGTAACTAGGATGTCGCGCCCTACTGCGGAAAGCTCGTAGACGCCCAGCTTGAGCCCTGACACGGCATCGCGACCAGATAAGTCAGTATAGCGCGCAATGTAGGCGTTCCCGACATCGATCACCGGCTCAGTCACCTCAAGCGCCTTCAGCATGCCCTCTTCGTCGAACAGGTCGGACAGGGTCACCTCCTGCGCTCGCATAGCCATTTCGTCAGGCTTCGGCATTTCTCCATCGGCACGACAAACTTGATGCCGTTCCGGTCGGCGGGGTTGTGGCTGCCGGTGACCATGATAGAGGAGAAGGCCTTGCCGGACCCGTAAGCTGCGACAGCCGGAGACGGCACGAAGCGCAACGGTCGCATTCGCCACCCATGGTGTGGATCGCTGCCGCACAAGCTGCGACGATGCGAGGTGTCGACGAACGCAGATCACCCGCGATGGCGACTTACATGCCCGACGAGAATTGGCCGATACGCGTCAAGTGCTGAAGGAACGCGCACGTGTAGACGAAGCACACCAGGTCAGTCATGTCGACAACCTGGCCCCGTGCGCCGCTCGTGCCGAACGTGATCTCGGAGCTTTCCATCGAGCGCGAGATCGAAACTATCTGTGTTATGGTATTCCGCATGCTGCTTTAAAGTCTACTATAATGGGCTGATGGTGCTCGTGGTCGCGCGGCGAGAAGCGGCCCAACTGGCTCTTGAGAGACTCTAAAGCACACGATGCTCTCATCTGGCTCCATTTCACCGGACACCGTCAAGAGCATTGCAAACTGAGCCGCTTGAAATTCGCGTGGTGAGCGCATCTTCAGCCCTGGACGGGTAAATTCTGCGGAAGTTCTAGTTCAGTTCTGAGTGACACCAGTACTCGAGAGCGGCCATCAGAGATGAGGCGTGCGAACTAACGAAAAGCCGTTCAATCATTCCTGAATTCTGATGATAGTCATGCCTGCATTATCTCACGTTTTGCAAGTTGTTATAACGCAAAGAAGCCCCTCCACTGCGTCAGTCGTTCAGCGATGAGCAGTCCCGCTGACTGGACACCACTCGCCAGAGGTATGAGATCTTAGTCTTAGCGGACCGGGGACCCGCCGTGCTACCCTCAGATTTGCCCGCAAGAGCGTGCGTGAGCGCAGATTCTTTTACCAGATCACCGAAGCGCCGCGGCAAGAGCCTTGGGGGCGATGGATGCCAAGCTGGAAGCACAGCTGGCTGATTATCGCGCTGTAAAAGATGCGTTTAAGGCATGCATGCGGACAATGCATCCTGCCTTGGCCGAGGCGGTCGCACTCTATCGAGCGTTGCGGTTGCCGCTGCTTTCATCTGGTGCCGGGCCGATGCTGCGCAAACGCGATTGGCAGAAGTTGCGGTGCTCGCACCGTCTGGTCGTCGGACCGATGCGATCGCGGGCTACATCGTAGCGGCGAAGGGGTAAACAAAAGGCGATCGACTGGTTGAGGAAGCCTGCCAAGCGGAGACATGAGCGCGTAAGAGACGTCCATAATGACGTCGTTACGGACGTCCTAAGCAAGAGCGAGGGACGTCGGTGGAGCACCGCGGAGAGGCTCGAGATCGTCGCGGCGGTGGGGTGAACGGCGAGACCTTGGCACGTGTTGCGCGGCGCTACGATGTCTCACGAAGCCAGATCTACCAATGGCGACATCAGTTCAGGAAGCGAGGGTTATTGCCTGCGCCGCCTGGACCGACCTTCTTGCCGGTGGACCTTGAGGTGCCCATGCGACACGCGGAGCCCGTGCCCGAGGGATAAAATTGCCTCGCCTGTGATTGTCGAGCTGTGCCTTGCGCATGGGCGGTGCCTTCGCTTCGATGCCGGCATCGAGGCTGCTGCCCTGACCCGGCTGATCCGGTCGGTGGAAGCTGCATGATCGGACCCGGGACCGGCGTAAGAGTGTATCTCGCCTGCGGCGTCACTGACATGCGCCAAGGGATCTCGGGTCTTGCCATGCTTGCCAAGGCTGAGCTGCGACAGAAACCTGCCAGTGGCGCTGTATTCGCCTTTTGTGGCCGGCGGGGCGACAGGCTGAATCTGCTGTACTGGGATGGCCAGGGGTTTTGCCTCTATTACAAGATCCTCGAGCGTGGCCGCTTTCCCTGGCCTTCCGCGGCCGACGGAACGGCGCGACTGACATCGGCCCAACTTGCAATGCTATGGGAAGGGATCGACTGGAGACGCCCGAACTGGGGCGCACCACCGACACACGCCGGGTAACTTTTCGTCGGGCAGAACGGCTGTTTTGCTAGGCTTTTCGGTGGTTTTACCGTAGAAAAAGCCATGCGACAAGCGGCGCCCGATCTTCCTGAAGACCCGGCTCTCCTCAAGGCCATGGTCGCCCGGTTGCAGGCCGAGAACACGAAGCTGACGACGACGCTGCGTGCCCATGACTTGGTCGTGCAGTCGCGGCGCGTGCACATCGCCAAGCTCAGAAAGCAGGCTTTCGGCAAATCCTTCGAGAAGATCGAACGCGAGATCGAGCAGCTGAAACTCGCACTCGAAGACGTGCTCGTCACCGTCGCCCAACAGGGCCTGACGACGAGCGTCCAGAACGATCCCGAGGCGCAAGCCGCGGCCGCTTCTCCCGACACCAGCTCCGCATCGCGATCATCGCGCCGGCCGCGTGTCTTGGCGGATACACCGCGCGAGCGCCACGAGATCGATCCTGGCAGCACGTGCCCGGATTGCGGCGGCGATCTGCGTCTCGTCGGCGAGGACGTGAGCGAGATCCTCGAGATGCGCACGGCAAAGCTCAAGGTCATCGAAGTCGCACGCCCGAAGAAGTCCTGCCGTTGCTGTGAGAAGATGGTCCAAGCGCCCGCTCCGAGCCGACCGATCCCCGGCAGCATGGCAGGAGGAAGTCTCCTGGCTCACGTGCAGGTCTCAAAGTTTGACGACCTTTTGCCGCTGTATCGGCAAAACGAGATCTTCGCGCGCATGGGCGCCGACATCCCGCGCAGCACGCTGGCCGACTGGTGTGGCCGCTCGATGCGGATCCTGCAGCCCGTGATCGACCAGATTGAGGCATCGGTGCTGAGCAGCGACATCCTGCATGCCGACGACACCTATGCGGCTAGTGGTCGGATTGATTTTGTGCATTGTTCGTTGGCGCTGTCGCACGAGCCGTTCTGCCAAGCTGGCAATTGCGGGGAGCATGGCAGCACGCTCGCTGCGCCTACCTATGTGGGACGGCGGGAAACAATTTATGCAGGCCGCATCTCCCGAGGCGTTCGCCCACACCATAGCAGGCGAGCAGATCGGTACTGCCAATCGCAGGTGCTGGAGGCCTGTGAAAAGCGCGCGAACAAGGTGCAAAAGCCAAGCCGTGCACGATCAGCGTTGCTTCCAAAAGGGCTCGAGCTGATTCGGGCACCTTAACCCGGCACCTAGTACAGCGCATAATGCGATAGACACACGCCTAATTTCGATGAAATCGATTTTGTCTAGGCAGTTACCGACACCATGACATTGCATTGGTGACGGCAACCTCTAAGAAACCGCCATCGGTCGCCAATTACCTTAGCGAAGGACGCATATGCCAACCATAATTCCCGCCATCCTTTGCGGCGGTAGCGGCACACGGTTGTGGCCGCGCAGCCGGGCGGTGAAGCCGAAGCCGTTTCTGACCCTGGTTGGCGATTGCACTTTGTTCGAAGCTGCAGTGCGTCGTTGCCCGGCGTCGGGGGGCTTTTCCCCGCCTGTCGTGGTGACCGGCGGCAAGCATGTCGAGCACGTCGAAGCGCAACTGGGTGAAATCAATGGCGCGCAGGTCATCGTTGAGCCTTCCGCGCGCAACACTGCGGCCGCGATCGCGCTGGCCGCGTATCGCCTGCCCGAAGATGCGGTCATGCTGGTGTGCCCGAGCGACCACCACATCGGTGATGCCGATGCGTTTGCGTCCACGGCCTGTGCCGCTGCAGACTTGGCTAGCGAAGGCTGGCTGGTATCCTTCGGGATCGAGGCAAGGGCGCCGGAGACGGGCTTTGGCTATTTGCGTCGCGGTGAAAAGATCTCGGACACCGGCTATCGTACCGCGCAGTTCGTCGAAAAGCCTGATCTTGAGCGTGCCAAGTCCTTCCTGGCCAGGGGCGATTATGCTTGGAACGGCGGCATATTTGCCTTCCGCGTCAAGGACTTTGTAGCTGAACTTGAGCGCCATCGCCCCCAGATTGCGGCCGGCGTCAAGGAGGCCGTCGCCAACGGTCATGAGGATGGTCATCGGTTTTATCCCGATGCCGAGGTCTTCGGAAACGTGCCCAGCGATTCCGTAGACTATGCCGTCATGGAGAACACTGAGCGCGCCGCAATGGTGCCTGCCGTCATGAACTGGTCTGATATCGGCAACTGGCATGCCCTGCATGAAGCGTTGGAGCGTGATACCTCGGGCAACTCGGTGCGCGGCACCGGTACGGTCGAGATGGTCGACTGCCGCAATGTCCTTGTCGACAGCGATGGACCGCGCGTTTCGGTGATTGGGCTTGAGAACGTGATCGTCGTTGTCGATGGCGATGACATCATGATCACCACCGTTGCCGGCGTGCAGAAGGTCGGCAAGCTGGCGGGTGCCGTCAACCAGTAGTTCTGCCAGGAACGTTCGGGCACACACCAAGAACGCTCAGCTTCCTATCCGTCAGGTCGAAAAACCACCAAGGCCACGGTGGATGGAACGTAAGGAGCGTAAGCGGTGTCGGACTTTGGCAAGGACCTGATCGTGGCGATGGAAGAAGCCGCAGCACATGCTCAGGGCAAGGGCGCGGTGGCGCGCGTTCATAGCAGCGAGGTGCTTGACGTGCGTTCGATCCGCGAAGAACTGGTTCTTTCGCAACAGGCCTTCCCCAGCGCCTATTGCATTCCGCTGGCGACCCTCAAGGGCTGGGAACAGGGTCGCCGTCATCCCGACGTCACCGGCAGCGCCTATCTTTCGGTCATCGCCCGTCTACCGGATGCGGCTCGTGACGTGTTGTGCAAAGCCTGACCGGACGAATTTTCTCCCCGGGTCGCTTCTCAGTGGCAATCAACACTCAGCCGTCCGCCTCAGCGTCGAGGGCGGTTCTTTGCTCGGCATTGGCGAGACGCCGAACCGTCGCCATCGGCAGGAACAGCCGCAGGCCATCGGACGGCAGCGGCTCGAAGCCATAGCTGGTGTACAGTGCGAGCCGCTTTGCCACCTTCTCGGGATCGCCGCAGTCGAGCACGTCGAGCATGACGACAGCAATGCCCAGCGCTTCGGCGGCGCCCGCCAGGCGCATCAGGCAATCCACTAGCAAGTCGCCGCCATAGCCGCGGCCCTGATATCGGCTGTCGACGCCGATCATCGAGATGTAGGCCGCTGGGATGCTGCCATGAGCAGGGCGGGTGCGGGCAGACCGCTCGGGCAGCTCGGTATAGTCGATGGCGCGTTGATGGCGTAGAAACCGATCAGTTCGCCTCCAAGCCCGATCATCACGAAGGTGCGAACGTTGCCGGCCTTGGTGAGCTTGTTGGCAGTGCGACGAAAGAAGTTGTCGACCTGGTCGATGCCGCAGGAAAAGGCCGCTCGATCGTGCCTCGCGGGATCGAGCGGCTCTATGACGATAGGCTTCGCGTCCTCAGGCGCGGTCACCGGCTGACAATCGTCTCACGATGACGCGCGAAGGCTGCCTGCAGCCGATCGGTGGGGGCCGGCGGCGTATCAAGCGCGGCGAAGAAGGCGGCGTGGTCGACCGGGTGCAAGCTGGTGCGCTCATGCGCTGCGATCGTCTCCATCGCCGAGCGATAGGCGGCATTCATCGTGAAAACGGAATGATCCACGCCGGACAGCGCGGCAGCCTGCTGGATGGCGCGCTCGATGCGCGGCTTGATGCGCAAGTTCATCCGCTCGCTGTTGCGCTCCTCGATGGCGCTGACCTGATCCTCGAACCCGAGCATGGCAATCTTCTATCTTCTGCTATCATGTACGCCTTAACGGCGTACATTTCAACAAGCGGGTAAAAATCGCCAAATTCAACCGCCAACATCTCTTCTGTTGACGGAAACTAGTGATAATGTCCTGACCAGTACGGCCATCAACAGCTATACCCGCTTGTCCGCAATCAATGCGTTTCAGGCGGAGTGGTGAACAACGGCTCCATCGCCATCGCAAATTCGGTCGGATCGGCAACCCCGGCAAGTGCGATCTATTCTGCGAAAACCGTGACCAACGCCGGGACCATTTTCGTTTCGGGCGGCGGCAGCGTGATCAACTATGCGCCGAGGGTGGTCAATTCCGGTACGATATCGGGAACTGGACAGTCCACAGGCTATGTCGCCTGCGGGCCTCACGTCGATCGGTTCGCTGGACAACAGCGGCATCATCCGGTTCGAAGGCGATGCGGTGCTGATGGGCAATGCCTATCTGTCCGGCCCGAAAGTAACCAACAGCGGCACTATCGAAAGCCTGAATGGCACGGCGATAAGGCTTGCCTACGACACCGTCCTCACGAACGCTATGGGCGGCACGATCCGTGGCGGCCTCGCAGTCGACATCGCCTCGGGCGGCACCATCATCAACCGCGGGTCTATCGTGGGGATGTGTATTCTTCCATTAACTATATCTCGAATGCGGCGACCTTCTTGGCGGATGGCGGCACGGTGGAGGGCAATGTCGCCTTTGGGGCGAACAACGGTATCTTTCTTCAGGCTGGGCAGGACAGCGGTGTCAGCGGCATCGTCGATGGCGGCGAGGGTAATGCTATCTGGGGATACGCCCTTCGCGACAGCGCCACCGTTTCGCTGGTGCCGGTTGCGCAGTTCGTCAATTTCGAGAATGCGGCCGTGCTGGCTCTGGGCGAGGATACCGTGGTCACGATCACGGATCCTGCGGCATCGGCAAGCGCGCCGCTTGCGAGCACCTTACAGGTGGGCGGTGACGGTAAGGTGGTCAACACGGCCACGATCGCCGGCCGCGTGATAGCCGAATATCCTTACTCGCTGAACCGGTCCTTCGAGCAAACCGCCGAGGGTCTTGCTGCCTTCGAGAACCAGGGAACCCTTACCGGTGGATTTCCGGCACCGTGGCCGATTTCGTCAATAGCGGCAGCGTCTCGGACGATACCTCGCAGGGCAGCTACCCGTACTTTCCGAAGGGCCTGAACATCCAAGCGGCCGGACCGCTCGCTTTCGCCAACAGCGGAACGATCTCGACGCCGGTCATGCTTGGCGGCAACCTGGTGACGACGAGCAACAGCGGCTCGATCACTGCCGACACCCGAGGCGTGGCGCTGCTCATCACCCTCAATCAGGCGACGGATGGCAGCGCTCTTTCCGCCGGCCTGGTGAACAGCGGTACGATCAGCGGCTCTTCCGTGGGCATGATAGGGGTGTACCTGCCGGATTACTGGTCGTCCCAGCTTCCCGATCCTGCCAATATCTCGCTTGCGATTACCAACACCGCAACGGGCGTGATCGCCGGGAAGGACAGCGGCCTGATCGTGTATGATGCACCTCTGACGCTGGACAATGCCGGCACGATCAGCGGTGGCGCGGATGGCATGGCCGTGATGACGTATGCCGACATGGGCCACACTATCCGCAACAGCGGCACGCTTGTCGGCGGTGTGGCGTTGGGCGGGGGCGATGACCGCATGGAGAACAGCGGCACGATCACGGGACCGGTTTTGCTGGGCGAAGGGATTGACACCTTCGTGCACTTCGCGGGCGCCAACTCCGGTCCCCTCGTCGACGGTGGGCTCGGGACCGATTATTTCGTGTTCCAAGCCAATGGCGACCGCGCGCTTTCGGCCACGCAGATCACCGGGTTCGAACAGTTGACCCAGACGGGGACGGGGACGGGCACATATTCCGGCACCTTTGCCGTCGATACGATCGACCTGCAGGAAGGAACGCTGGCGGTCGCGGCCGGGCAGACGCTTGCTACGGCAGGCACAGTAGCGGTGACGGACGTTGACAGCGGCGCCAACGTTGTCAACCGTGGCACAATCACGGGCGCATTCCGGCTTGGTACCTACAATAACAGCTGCACCGAATATGCTGGCAGCCTCGTTACTGGCGCGTCGATGGTGGAGCCGGGGTGGACCTTTACCGAGTGGTTCTCTCGGGCGACCACACCGGCATCGGTGCGCGCACCGGATTTGAGCAGCTCTCGGTGGAAGGCTCCGGCACGCTGGCACTGCCCCTCGATCAGAACTTCCAGTCGATCGCACTGGCGGGCACGAACCTGACAGCCACGATCGGCAGCGGCTTCTCCGTTGGCCGCATCAACGGCAGTGCGGCCGCAGAGCATGTGGTGCTGGATCGCAATGTCGCTGCCGTTGCGCTGGGCGATGGAGACGACAGCCTGACACTGGGACTGCCGGACCAGACGGGCGTCGTTTATGACGGCACCTTCGACGGCGGCGCGGGCAACGATGTCCTACGGTTCGCTTCCACCGGGCGGGTCACCATCGGCGGCACGGTTGCAGGTTTTGTAAGCATGTCGCTGGCTTCGAACGAATTGGTCGTGGAAGGCACGCTCGATCTGGCGGGTGACATGCTGACCTTCGCCGGGAATGACGCGCAGACCTTGCGTGTCGGCCTGACGGGCGTGGTGAACGGCACGATCGACATGGGCGCTGGGGACGATCTGCTCGAACTCGGTCTGGGTGCCACTCTGAACGGTACTGTCTCCGGTGGCGACGGGTACGATACGGACACAGTGGCGCTGGCGGGTGCCCGCACTCTGACCGCAGGTGTGCTGCCGGCTTCGAGCGTCTGCAGACCCAGGGATCGGGTGGCTTGACGCTGACCGGTGGCCGCTTTGACTTTGACCTGATCGACCTGGCAGGAAACCTGACCGTCGCCTCTGGCACCTCGCTTGCGGCTTCGCGCGTCGGTTTTGGCGTGGCAGATTCCAGCCTGGCCATCGCCGGAGAGTTCACGGGGTCAGTCCAGGGGGGCGCGGGTAGGAACACCATTGAGGTGTCGGGCAATGCCGTTTTCGCTTCGATATCGAACGTGGAAGCTCTGCGCATGAGCGCTGGCCTTGCTACCGTCACGGGGGCGGCATCTCTTAACACCATCGCGCTAAACGGCGGCCGGTTTGTCGGGCTTGTGGGACGACGATCACCGCGTCCACGATCGAGGTGGCGCAAGGGGCGGTTTTTGGATCTGCCGGCACGATAAACGGCAACGTCACCGTGGCCGGTACGCTCAGCCCTGGCGCATCGCCCGGCACCATGACGGTGAACGGCAATGTCGCGCTTGTGGGGACATCGGTTTCGGTGTTTGAAATCACACCCACTGTCTCGGACAAGCTGGTGGTCAACGGCAACCTTGCGATCGCGCAGGGCGCCACGCCAGATTGTGGCCGACCAGGCTGTCGCGCCGGGTCAGTCGCTGGATCTCATCACAGCCAGCGGCGGGATCACCGGCAGCTTGTCCACCATCATCAAGCCCGCATCGCTGTTCGGCTTTGTCGTCCAGCGCGACGGCACGATCTCCCTCCTCGGCCAATCCCTCAACAATATGAGCTACAGCAGCCAGGTGCGCGGCGCGATCGACTACGTCAACGGCGTGCTGGTGAGCGGCACAGCAAACGATGCCTTCGTGGCAGCCATGCCCTCCCTGGTGACGGCTTCGGGCACTATCTATCAGGCAGCCTTCGCGCGGTTGACCCCCGAGGCCTATGCCTCTGCCGGACAGATCGTGGTCGAACAGGGCCTTGAACTGGCAGCCGTGGGGCGTTGCGCCGCTTTTGCGGCGCCTGTCAACCTTGCTGGCGACACGCCGTCCCATTCACCTTTGCCAGCGCTCTGAGCTCCCCCCCGCATGCTGGAGCGCGGATCGAACGGTACCGCACAGGCACGCACCAATGGGTACGGCTTCCTGGGCGGTTTGGGCTGGACCGGTACAGGCGGGAGCGGCGCACAGTGGTCGCGCGGCGCCTTCGTCGGCTATCTCGACAGCAAGCAGGTTCTGGCAGGGCGCAGTGCAAGCACTGAGGTCGACGGGGTCGTGGCCGGTGTGCATGGCCGCTGGAACAGTGCGGGCGGCATCAGGGTAAAGGCAACGATCGCATACACCGGCGGCAATGCCACGACGCGCCGCGGGCTGCCCGGCGGCAACACCCTGTCCGCCACCGGCAAATACGACCTGAAGGGTTGGACGGGAGACATCAGCGTCGATTATGCGGTGCCGCTCGGCCGCGACTGGACAGTCCAGCCCGGCCTTGGCGTAACAGCAATCCGCTCTACGCGCGATGGCGTGACGGAAACCGGCGGCGGCGCGTTCTCCCTCGATGTCGCAAGCCGGCGCGACACTGCCGTGTTCGTGGATGGTGCGCTGACCTTCCAAGGCGGCATGCGTGAGAACGCGATCCTGCGCCCGTTCCTGTCGCTCGGAGCGCGCTACCAGCTGGACGGACGCACCCCTTACGCACTTGCCGCGCTGGGCGTGGGCGACTTCGGGCTGGCAGCAGCCGGAGCCGCCCGCGCGCGGCTTCTCGCAACGGCGACACTGGGGGCCGACGTTGCTGTGTCCTCAAGGCTGACGCTGTTCGGCGCACTGAGCGGCGAAAAGCGGGGACTCACACAACCGAGCCAGCGCCCGCGCCGGCCTGCGCTTGGCGTTCTAAACTGAAAGGGTGGGACGGACCTTAGCAAAAAATCGTAAGGTTCGCCCGCCCCCACCCACTAGGCGCATATTGGCTGGATCCCGCTTCTGGAGGCCAAAGGAGTCTGCCGTTCGAACCATGCCGCCACCAGCACATCCAGCTCTACGGCCACCGCAACTAAGATGTCTCCCTGGCAGAAGTGGAGCGCGCGCGGTCATAGCTGATTACACCTTCGTCATTTCATCGATCTCGTTTTGCATGCGCCCAAGTCTGGCTATGCCGCGCCATCGCTTAAACGCGAGTTCTCATGACCGGCAGTTTTACGATCGTTCCCATTATCTTGTCTGGTGAGTCCGGCACTCAGCTTCCGCGCGAAAATCGCGACGCCGCGCTGCTGCAAAGAGCGGAATGACGATGACGCGAACCGTATCGATCGCCACGATCATGGCGGATTCAGGCGTTGGCTTCGGCACCAGTGGCGCGCGTGGCCTCGTCACCGCGATGACGGACGAAGTCTGCTTCGCCTATGTCTGCGGCTTCCTGCAGCACATGGCCGACATCGGACAATTCACCCCGGGCAGGGCAGTGGCGATCGCCGGAGACCTGCGTCCATCGAGCCCGCGCATCCTCGCCGCCTGCGCCGCCGCGATCCGGCACATGGGCGGGCAGGTCGCTTACTGCGGCTTTGTGCCGTCACCCCTGTAGCGGCCTACGGATTCGCGCAAGCTATCCCATCGCTGATGGTGACGGGAAGCCACATTCCCGATGATCGCAACGGCATCAAGTTCAACCGGGCGGACGGCGAAGTGCTCAAGCCCGACGAGCTGGCAATGCGGGCGCAGACGGTGACATTGCCCAATCTATTTGACGGCGCGGGCATGCTGGCACAGCCAGGGGACTGCGGCCCACTCATCGACGTGGCAGCGCCCTATGCCGCGCGTTACGTTGATTTCTTCGGCACCAAAGCGCTGCGCGGCGTGAAGCTGGACGTCTACGAACATTCTGCGGTCGGCAGGGACGTGCTCGCTCGGATCGTCACCGAATTGGGTGCAGAAGTCGTGCTCTTGGGCCGTTCCGAAAAGTTCATTCCCGTCGACACCGAAGCCGTCCGGTCCGAGGATCAGGCGCTTGCGCTGGACTGGGCGCGCGATCTTAGCCTCGATGCGATCCTTTCGACCGATGGCGACAGCGATCGCCCGCTGTTGGCCGACGAAACCGGCGCATGGATGCGCGGTGACGTGCTAGGAATCCTGTGTGCCCAGGCACTTGGGATCGAGGCCGTTGCCACTCCGGTCAGCTGCAATTCGGCGGTGGAACTGTCCGGCGCCTTTGCCGCCGTGCGCCGCACCCGCATCGGCTCACCTTTCGTGATTGAGGCGATGAACGCCCTGTTAGCCGATTTCGGCAGCGTTTGCGGTTACGAGGCGAACGGCGGTTTTCTGCTCGCTACGCCGGTGAAAGCAGGCGGCCGCATACTCGCAGCACTGCCAACCCGTGATGCGGTGCTCCCGATGCTCGCCGTGCTTGCCGCAGCCCGCAGCCCGCAGCCCGCAGCCAGGGAATGACGCTGGGTGCGCTGCAGGCAAAGCTACCCGCGCGTTACACTTTCAGCGACCGGCTGCAGAACTACCCTACCGCCCAGAGCCGGGCGCTGCTGACAAGGCTTCAGGAAGGCACCAGCGAGGACGTGCTGGCCCACACTTCGGCAATGTTCAGCGAATTGGCCGGCAAGGCCACCGCCTTCGACGCCACTGACGGCCTGCGCATTACCTTCGACCGAGGCGATATCATCCATCTGCGCCCCAGCGGCAATGCTCCCGAACTGCGCTGCTACACCGAAAGCGCTACGCCGGAACGCGCGGCCACGCTGGGCGGAAAGGTGCTCGAGATGATGCGAAAAAGTTGACCGTCGCGGCGCGGGTTACAGACCCGCGCGGCTTCGATCAGGCCGTAAGTGCAGCCGGCTCGGGCTGGTGATCCAGCGCATCAAGGATGACCGAGGCGGATTTCTTCCAGTTGGCGTCCGGGGCCGTGACCGCCGCGCGGCCCAACCTGATGTCCGTGACCCAGTCACGGATGGAGGCCCCCAGCATTGCTGCATCGCCGGATGCGGGAAAATAGCGAACCCCACGTTCCGCATGGATGCGAAAGATTGGCAGGTCGCGCGCCAGCACGGGCTTGAGGTGTCCGAGCGCTTCGATCAGCGGCAGGCCGAAGCCCTCGGCATGCGATGCAATGATGACACCTTCGCAAGCCTGATAGATCTGTTCCAGTTCCAGATCCCCGACATCATCAAACCACATCAGCTTGTTGCCATGTTCGGGATGATTGCGAATAGCGTCGCGCAGCGCTTCGATCTGCCAGCCCATCCGACCGACCAGCACCAGGCGGTGCTCCGCACCCTGCCGCCACAACTCGCTGAAAGCCGCGACGATATCGGCATGCCCCTTGCGCGGCTCCAGCGTTCCCACCATCAGCGAGAACGGCTGCGTCATGTCGAACCGCGCGGTAGGCGGCGCCGCAGCGGCGGCTTCCTGCAACATGGAATCCATGATCGCATGCCCCATGGGAACGATGCGTGTCGCGTAGCCGTCATTGAGACCAAAGCGAGCGGCCAGCACCCGGCGCAAATCGTCCTCAGTCTGCTCCGATATGCACAAGAAGCCATCAGCGATGCTGGCAATGATCTCCAGCCACGCCTTGTAGCGGATGACATTGTTGACGGAGAACCACTCTGGTCGCTCAACAGGCAGCAGGTCGCACACCAAAAACCACAAGCTTCCCCCAGCGCGCCGGAACCGGGCTAGCTGGGCGCGATGGAAACGCACGGTGTCGAGTGAGAAATCCAAGCCGATGAAAACATCGCCGGGTCGACCCTCGATTGGTGTTCGGTCGATCGCCTCGCCAGCCTGCGGCCAGGAGATTACATGATAGAGGCTGCGCCTGTCGGCTGCGACAAACCGCACGTCCCATTGCTCTGCCGGAGCTTCGGTCAGCGCCAGCGCCAGCGCGCGGACGACTCGCTGGATTCCGGTACCAGCGTCGTGTCGGCTGATCACTGCAAGGTCCACGTAGAGGCGACGTCTCTGCCCGGAAAGTACAGGCCCCATGACTTTGGGCACCTTGCGGAGGCGCCTTATCCGCAGTCGGCGCAAGGCGGGACCAGCGAGGCGCTGATCCAGGCGGAACGGCAGCAAATTAAGAAAGGGACGCAAAGCGATAGCCACGTGTCTTAGTAAATCCTTACGCGAAGCTACTGCTGCGAAATCACCGCTGCGGTGGTCGCAGCCGG
The DNA here is from genome assembly GCF_902506425.1 of Novosphingobium sp. 9U. Taxonomy (NCBI): domain Bacteria; kingdom Pseudomonadati; phylum Pseudomonadota; class Alphaproteobacteria; order Sphingomonadales; family Sphingomonadaceae; genus Novosphingobium; species Novosphingobium sp. 9U. Next base: position 429,944 of record NZ_LR732504.1, read on the forward strand.
CAGGATCGTGGAGAAGACCGCGCCAAGGAACTTCTGGAAGTCGGCCAACGGCGCGTTGGAAACGTAGAGTACGTCCTTGTTTTGCATCGGGAAGCTCTGCGACACGAAGAGCGTCGCAGGATCCTTCAGGTTGATGCGATAGATGACCGGAATCCTGCCATCAGGCGTTGGCCTACCCAGCTGCCGCAGGTTCTGCGGCAGGGCTTCGGGTCGCTCGAAGCGGAAAATGAATGCACCCTTCGCGTTGGCACGGGCGTCATCTAGACCGGAAACGCGACCGAGTGCTTGCGCCAAGGTCAGGCCGGTTGCCTCGAACGGCAGTTCCCCATTTCTGCCCACTGCGCCGAGCGCGGTGAAGCTGTAGGGCTGGAACAGCAAGGTCATGACGTCGTCGGGCTGCAGGCGAACGTTCTGGCGCGGATCGCGGATCACCGTTTCCAGCGGCAGCGTCGATACACTGGCGCCGCGGGTGATTTGAATCACCATTTTGCCTACCGGCTGCTTCACACCGCCGGCTGTCGCCAGAACGTCGAGCACACGTTCGCCCCGCGCGGTCAGCGGCACCCGTGCGCTGGTAGCGACATCGCCGACCACGGTTACGTTCGCTGCCGCGTTTCGCACAAGGCGTACAATCGTCTGGGGCTGGTGTGCCTTGCCGATGAGGCGCTCGTTGATAGCGCGCCCGATTTCCTGGGGAGTACGTCCGGCCGCCAGGATGCGGCCCACGAATGGCACTATTATCTGGCCATCACTATCGACCATCTGCTCGGGCAACGACGTTCCCCTGGCAGTTGCACCCGAAGCTGTCAGCTGCGTCGCACCTCCGGCGACCCCGAAAAGCGCGGCAGGGGGCGCTTCCCAGATTCCGATATCCAGCACGTCGCCTTTGCCGATCACCGATCCGATCGCCTGACCTTCCCCAAGGCTTTCTGAAAAAGGCACTTGGCGATTTCCGGTTACGATCTCGCGTGCGACAGCGTCATTAACATCGATGATGGCGATGCCAGCATCGTTGGCGGACGGCGTTTTGGTGGCACGAGCGATCTGCCCGGTCGATGGGCCAGAGCTCGGCAGCGCTGCACATCCGGACAAAGCCGAAGCCACGAGCAATGCGGCGCTCAGCCGGGCAGGCGTAATCAGCTTGGTCATATTGAAATCAGCTAGCACCGTGTACAGCCGTCCAAGATGGACGAATGACCCGGCGTATGGAGCAAGCGGGGTTCCGGATCAAGGAATGCCGCTCACATGCGCGAAACGGTACGCTTGTTAAGTCAAGTGGTGGCACGGCCATGAAGGCCGATGATCGATGCTGGACGCCGATAGCAGTCACGGCTAGGGCTTCGAGCGGGTAGCTACGGGCCTTCAAATCCCGCAGCGAGACTTGAAAACTATGATTGCTTGTTCCGTAGCTGACGGCGCTGGCGATCTGCAATGGTGCCACGGCTACGTGGTGAATAAGGGCTGAATGAAACCGTCGTTGAAAGCAAGCATCGGAAAATTACGCCCGCTCTTCCTTCTCGTGGTCGTCATTCCCACCATGCTATCGATATTATATTTCGGGATATTTGCGTCTGACGTTTATATTTCTGAATCCCAATTCGTCGTCCGCAGCCCGGACAAGCAGACGCCCAGCGGTTTAGGGATGCTGCTCAAAAGCACAGGTTTTGGCAGTTCGGGTGACGAGATTTACGCCGCCCAGGAGTATATGCTCTCGCGCGATGCGTTGAAGGCTCTGAATCGCAACGCAGCCTTTACGCGCGCCTATGCGGCTCCATCCATATCAGTTTTCGACCGTTTTGATCCTTCGGGCATGAATCATAGCTTTGAGGATTTATTCATATATTACAAGAAGAAGGTCGAAATTCAGCAGGATACGACCTCCTCAATCGTAACTCTTGATGTGAAGGCGTTCACACCCAAGGACGCTGTCAGCATCAACGAGCAGCTTCTGGAAATGGCTGAGGCTACCGTCAACAAGCTCAATGAACGTGGGCGGCAAGACCTCATTCGCTTTTCACAAAGAGAGGTCGATGAAGCGAAGGCTAAATCCAGGGCTGCGGCGTTGGCGCTGTCAGCTTATCGCAACCAGGCAGGTGTGGTCGATCCGGAGAAACAGGCGACGGTTCAGTTGCAGATGATCTCCAAGATTCAGGACGAACTGATCGCCACCCGCATGCAGCTGCGCGAGTTGCGCGCCTACACCCCAAAAAATCCGCAGATAGAGATCCTTGACGTTCGGGCTAACGGCCTGGCGCGGGAGATCGACGAGCAGCTCGGCCTTGTGGCTGGAAGCCGCAAATCGCTTTCGTCGCGCGCCGCTGAGTATCAGCGGCTGGCGCTGGAAAGCCAGTTCGCGGATAAGAATCTCGCTAGCGTCATGGCTTCGCTGGAAGACGCCCGCAACGAGGCCCGGCGCAAACAGGCCTATGTGGAGCGGATCGTTTCCCCTAACGTACCTGATGATCCGCTGGAACCCCGCAGGTGGCGTGGCATCTTCTCAACCTTGATCCTCGGTCTTGCTGCCTGGGCGGTTATCAGCATGCTGGTCGCAGGCATGCTGGAACATAAGGACTAATCGCCAGACCATGGCCTTCCAGCAGATCTCGGAATTACGAAAAAGCGCGTCAGTTCAGTGGCGGGTCATCTACGCCCTACTGATGCGCGAGATCCTGACCCGCTATGGTCGGCACAATATTGGCTTCCTGTGGTTGTTCGTGGAGCCGATGCTGTTCACCACCGGCGTAACCATCTTGTGGACCCTGGCGAAGGCGGTTCACGGATCTTCCCTGCCGATCGTGGCTTTCGCTCTGACCGGCTATTCCAGCGTTCTGCTATGGCGTAACATGCCAGCGCGCTGTATCGGAGCCATCGAGCCCAATCTGGCCCTAATGTACCACCGTAACGTGCGGGTGATTGACGTCTTCCTGGCCCGCTTACTCCTTGAGGCCGGTGGCGCCACGATATCATTTATCGTCCTCAGCCTGTTTTACATCTACATTGGCTGGCTTCAGCCACCGGAAGACGTTCTGACCGTGGCTCAAGGATGGCTTTTGCTCGGGTGGTTCGGCGCTTCGATGGCGATGCTGCTGGGCGCTCTTGCAGAAAAGAGCGAACTTGTTGAGCGTCTATGGCATCCTGCCTCGTACATCATGTTTCCGCTCTCCGGCGCAGCGTTTATGGTCGATGCGCTACCCCCAGCTGCTCAGCGCTACGCTCTATACGTGCCCATGGTGAACGGCGTGGAGATCGTTCGTGACGGTTATTTTGGCGACCATATCCGGACACATTACGACCTGACGTATCTGGTGGTATGCTGCATAGCGCTATCCGTGCTGGCCTTGGCGCAAGTCGCCCACGTCAACCGAAAGATCACGCCCGAATGATTAGCGTAGATCATGTTTACAAGGTTTATCCGACCCGCCAAGGCGACCGCGTCGTCCTAGACGACATTTCCTTCAGTTTGGAACGCGGGGAGAAGCTGGGCATTCTGGGCCGCAACGGCGCCGGCAAATCGACACTGATCCGCTTGGTCAGTGGGGCCGAACAGCCGACCTCGGGGGAAATTACCCGTACAATGTCAGTGTCTTGGCCGCTGGCATTCGGGGGCGCGTTTCAGAATGCGCTGACCGGTCTAGATAATGTTCGCTTTATCAGCCGCATCTACAATCAGGACTATCGACAAAATATAGATTTTGTCTCCGACTTCACTGAACTCGGGATATATTTGCGCGAACCTCTCCGGTCCTATTCACAAGGTATGCGTGCTCGATTGGCTTTCGCCATTTCCATGATTATTGAATTTGATTGCTACCTGATTGATGAAATCAGTGCAGTTGGCGATGCGAAATTTCACCAGAAATGCGCAGTCGAGTTGTTTCACAAGCGTGGTGATCGTGCGATGCTGATTATTTCTCACGATACAGAATACGTTCGTCATCACTGCGGAAAGTTTGCCGTCTTGAACGAAGGCCAACTAGTGTTCTACCCTGACTTTGATCAAGCAATCGAGGCACATAACCGCAACTTGCATCTCCACGCCTGAATTTAAGCTAACATGAACCTTGGAACTGCGAGTGTCTCAAGCGTGGTTGAGCAATGCACAAAACTGCGATATCTTAGTCTGGACACCACAGGTCATCTGAAGAAACGCATGGTAGACTGAAAGTAGATACTCGCTAGCTAATGATATAGCACCCATAAGCGGCTCGGGATCTGATAGGGCCTTTCCTGCATCTACATGACCGCGACAAATTCAAGGTTATAGCAATAAACGAGCAATGATACATGTATACTGGGCAAATTAACTCAGTCCTTGATCTCATATCATTGCCAATCGATGATTTCGTAGACGAGTCTTACCGTATTTTGTTGAGCAGGACCCCTGGCCTACCAGAAAAAACTGAGCGTGCCGGAGTTTTGCGTGCTGGGTTAGGCCGCATTCAGTTTTTAGCCGATATGGGACGATCGCCGGAATATCTGCAACGCCATGAGCAGATGCTGCGCACAGGCGATGACACCACCTTCATTCATGCCTTGTTTCACCGTTATCTAAACCGTGCTCCCGATAGCGATGGACTGCATCATTATACTAAACTGCTCATGAAGGGCAAAGGCCGCACGCGTATCGCGCGCGACGTTGCCCGCTCGCGGGAAGCGCGCGGGAAGCGCACATTCTGGTATGAACTAGAGCATCTAATCGCTGTTAACCGGGCCGAACGGCATTGGCTGCGGCGCTGGTTCGGCCACGGCCCACGGCAACGCCTGCTCCGCAACTTAGGACACGAAGCATTGCTGCAGCACAACCTTACGCATGCAAGAGTACCACAGCATTTGCCTGCAGCGGTCGCCCACGCCGCGCTAAATCCTCATGTTCCAGATAATGCCGCCCATTTGCACATGGATACCCGAAACCAGGGCCATGATACACGAAGGGCCATGTCTCGCCTGCAACATGCAGCGAGGAGTTTCTAAGATGCGCATAGTAATCGATCTGCAGGCAGCCCAAGGGCCAAGCCGTCATCGCGGCATCGGTCGCTATTCCTTGGCCTTGACACAGGCCATGGCGCGCACCCGGCCGGAACATGAGATATTCGTACTAATTAATGGGCTGGTCCCCCACACCATTGAAGACGTTCGAGCCGCTCTGGCCCACTCGATACCGAACGAGAACATCGTCGTGTGGACTGCACCTGGCCCCATTGACTCGGGCAATCCGCACAATGAAGCCCGCCGCGAGGCTGCAGAACTGATACGCGAAAGCGCTCTTGCTTCGCTTTCTCCCGACTATATCCTCGTGTCCTCTTTGTTTGAAGGCTACGGCGATAACATTGCGACAAGCGTAGGGTCCCTGCACTCAGCGATTCTCACTGCGACGGTGCTTTACGACCTTATTCCTTTGATCCACAGCCACATCTACTTGCCCAATGCCAGCGTCAAAGCCTGGTACCAAAATAAGCTGGGGCACATGCGCCGTTCCGACCTGCTTCTTTCCATTTCGGAATCTGCACGGCAGGAAGCGCTAGACTGGCTCGGCAGCAATCCCGAACAGGTCGTCAATATCTCAACCGCGGCAGATGATCACTTCACTCCCGGAGTGGTCAGCCGGAACATGAAATCGCACCTTGCGGCGCGCTATGGTCTTGTCCGGCCCTTCGTGATGTACACCGGCGGCATTGATCACCGCAAGAACATCGAAGGCCTGATCTCCGCCTACGCGAGCCTGCCTGACACCGTTCGTCGATCCCACCAGCTTGCCATCGTCTGTTCGGTCCAAGATGCTGAGCGTAACCGTCTTCTCAAACTGGCCGCCGACGAAGGCCTTGCCTCTGACGAAGTGGTGCTGACCGGCTTCATTCCTGAAGACGATCTTCTCGCTTGTTATCGTTCGTGCAAGCTGTTTGTCTTTCCTTCCTGGCACGAAGGTTTTGGCCTGCCGGCGCTGGAAGCAATGAAGTGCGGCCGTGCAGTGATTGTGGGCGACCGTTCCGGGCTTCCTGAAGTTGTGGGGCTAGAGCGTGCCTTCTTCGATCCCTTCAACATTGCTTCCATCAGTCAGAAAATGTGCGAAGTCCTAACAGACGACAAGATGCGCGCGGGCCTGGAACGTCATGGACTGAAGCAGGCATCAGAGTTTGATTGGGAAAAAACGGCGGTGCGGGCATGGTCTGCCTTGGAGGCCAGTTATGCGCAACACGTCGCATCGTCACTACCTTCAGCCGTACCTTGTCGCGCATCTTCGGAGCGGCGGCCACGGCTAGCCCTGGTGTCACCCTTCGCACCTGATTCCAGTGGCATTAGTAACTATAGTGCAGAATTGCTTCCTGATCTGACACGCCACTATAGAATTGATGTCATCACAGCCAGTGGCAAGGCTAGCGAAGCGTCAGTGCTGGGTAATTGCCCGGTCCGAGATCTGACTTGGTTTCAGCAGCATTATCATGAATTTGACAGAGTTCTGTACCACTTCGGCAACTCGCACTTTCATACCCACATGTTCGATTTACTGCATGCTATTCCCGGCGTGGTCGTTCTGCATGATTTCTTTTTATCGGGGGCCGTTTCCTATCGAGAAGGTTCGGGCAAAGTACCGGGCGCATGGACACGCAACCTTTCCTACTCGCATGGTTGGCCGGCCGTTACCCGCCGTTTCCAAGCGCAAGACCCTCATGACGTCCTTTGGGAATATCCCTGTAATTTGCCAGTGTTGCAAGATGCACTGGGTGTCATTGTCCATGCCGAACATTCCCGACAACTTGCGCGCGAATGGTACGGTAACGAGACTGCGGAGGACTGGCATGTCATTCCGCATCTTCGCAAAGCGGCCATTGCAAATGACCGCGTCGATCCACGTCGCGAACTCGGCATTCCTGTGGGCGATTTTGTTGTATGTAGCTTTGGGTTACTAGGCCGGTCGAAGATGAACCATCGTCTGCTCCAGGCATGGCTTGATAGTCCTTTGGCGCGGGATCCGCGATGCCGCCTTGTGTTCGTAGGCCAGAATGCCTCGGATAAGTACGGCGAGAGAATTGAACAAATGGTTCGGTCCGCCAGTGTTGCGGGGCAGATTGAAATTACCGGATGGGCAGATCACAAGACTTTTGAGCAGTGGCTCAAAGTAGCGGACGTTGGTGTTCAGCTACGTCAGCTCTCTCGAGGTGAAACGTCGGGAACCGTATTCGATTGTATGAATCACGCCATGGCAACGATCGTCAATGCCCATGGCTCAATGGCGGAACTGCCCGAAGATGCCGTCTGTCTGTTGGATGACGATTTCGACGACGTAGAACTGAGCACCGCACTTACGGAACTGTGGCGCGACGCGGATCGACGCCGGACACTAGGCCGAAAAGCCAAGGCGCATATGCAGCGTCATCATCAGCCACGACTTTGCGCCGACGCTTATGCCAAGGCGATCGAGCACTATTACGACAAAGCTGCGGTCGGCGATTATGGCTTAATGAAGGCGCTGCTTGAAAACGGTGCAGGCCTGACGCACGCCGACTGGAACGGCGTGGCCACTGCTATCGCACGCAACAATCCTGCCAATCCCCGCCCTAAGCGCCTGTTGGTGGACGTTTCGGTGTTGGTTCAGGTTGATGCCCGCTCGGGTATCCAGCGGGTCGTCCGCGCTATCCTGTCACAATGGCTGGAAACGCCGCCGTCAGGCTGGGTTGTGGAACCGATCTATGCAGATTTGGGCAACAACTGCTATCGCTATGCCCAAAAGTTCACTTGCGGATTTCTTAGCATCCCCGACGACTGGTGCGACGATGACATCGTCGAGCCCTGCGCGGGTGACAGCTTCATCGGTCTGGATTACCATCCCGACATCGCTTACCAGCAGCGGGCCATCCTGCACGAGTGGCGACAACGCGGCGTCAAGGTGCAATTCGTGGTCTACGATCTTCTGCCCGTCCTTCTGCCCGACCGTTTTCCCAGCGGCACCCCGGAAAGCCACGAACGGTGGTTGGAAACCATCGCCGGCTTCGACGGGGCGGTCTGCATTTCGCGAGCAGTAGCTGGCGAGTTCAAGGGCTGGATCGAGCGGCGAGACCCCGAACGTAAGCGGCCGTTTGCAATAAATTGGTTCCATCTCGGCGCAGACACTCACGCGAGCAAGCCGACAAAGGGTGTGCCAGACGACGCAGAGCGCACCTTGGCGCGGCTGCGTGCTTCCACATCTTTCCTAGCCGTTGGCACCATAGAACCGCGCAAGGGTCATCAGCAGCTTCTGAACGCTTTCGACGCACTATGGGCTGAGGGCGTCGGGGCTAACCTAGTGATTGTCGGCAAGCTGGGCTGGATGATGGAAGACGTGGCAGACAAACTGCGCAACCATCCGCAGTACAACAAGCAACTCTTCTGGCTTGAATCAATTAGCGATGAGTATCTCGAAGCTGTCTATGCAGCTTGCACCGTTCTGATTGTCGCGAGTGAAGGCGAAGGCTTCGGTCTCCCCTTGATTGAAGCGGCGCGCCATGGGCTTCCTGTCCTTGCGCGCGATATTGCAGTATTCCGTGAAGTCGCGGGTGCAGATGCATCTTTCTTCGCTAATAGCCGCGATCCAGAAGTGATACATCAAGCTATAACGTTGCAATTAAAACTAACGTCGAAAATAAACCATAAAAAATTGTCATGGAAGACGTGGGCCAGTAGCGCTGATGACCTGGCTCGATATTTGACATAGTAGGGCACTAATGCAGTACCTCTGATCCGGAGTGTTGAAAATTTTTTTAATTTGTAGTGACCCTGTCCCGGAAAATGCCTCCAGCACAAATGAGAGGAATCTGGCAAAATCGAAGCTAGTTGGACGCCTCGAAAAACCGGTAGCATCTGACGGCCGGAGATGATTCACTGCGTCGGCGCGGCAGCGGAGGCAGAGATGGTGGGACAGCCTGGTTTCTTCGATCTCTCGGACCGGTACGAGGCGCTGAGCGCGGCAGGCGATCCCCTCGAGCGACTGGCCGCGGTAGTTGACTTTGAGGTTTTCCGCGGATCTCTCGTTGCGGCACTACGCCGCAGTCCTCGGGGCAAGGGTGGACGCCCGCCGTTCGATCCGGTGCTGATGTTTAAGATCCTGGTGCTGCAGGCGCTCTACTCGCTGTCAGACGAAGCAACCGAGTTCCAGATCAAGGACCGGCTCTCGTTCCAGCGCTTCCTCGGTCTTGGTCTCGACGGCACGGTGCCGGATGCAACGACGGTTTGGCTGTTCCGCGAGCGCCTGGTGAAAGCCAAGGCGATCGACAAGCTCTTCGCCCGGTTCGATACCGCGCTCACTGACCGAGGCTACCTCGCGATGGGCGGCCAGATCATCGATGCCACCGTGGTGCCGGCACCCAAGCAGCGCAACACCCAGGAGGAGAAGGCCGCGATCAAGGACGGCCGCATCCCCGAGCGCTGGAAGGAGAAGCCTGCCAAGCTCCGCCAAAAGGACCGCGATGCGCGCTGGAGCATCAAGTACACCAAAGCCAAGGTGAAGGACAGCACCCACCCCAAGACGTTCAAGCCAGTCGACCTCGCCATCCCGATGTTCGGCTACAAGAACCACATAGGCATCGACCGCACGCATGGCCTGATCCGCACCTGGGACGCCAGCGCCGCCAATGCTCATGATGGCGCAAGGCTGCCGGTCCTCATCAGCCCGGACAACACGGCCTCGGGCGTATGGGCCGACACGGCCTACCGATCCAAGAAGAACGAGGCCTTCCTGGCCAGAGGCATGTTCACCAGCAACATCCATCAGCGAAAGCCGCACCGCCGTTCGATGCCCGAACGCGTCTCGCGCGCCAATGCGAAGCGGTCGGCAGTCCGCTCGGCCGTCGAGCACGTCTTTGCCGGGCAGAAGCACCGCATGGGCCTCGTCGTGCGTACCATCGGCATGGCCCGAGCCCGCATCAAGATCGGCATGGCCAACTTGGCCTATAACATTCAGCGGCTCGCCTGGCTCGAGGGGCGTACTGCGCCCGCATAATGCCCATGCGGCTCTGAGTGACACATCAGGTCCCGCGAAACAGCAAGAACCGACCCGTGATCACACAACCAACGCTGGCATGACCACTCCTGGCACCGTTCTCACGCCCAAATCAACGGTTCTTCGGGGCGTCCAGTTTGAGCTGGAGATTTTGCATGAAGAAGTCGAAGTTCACGGGCGAGCAGATCGCGTTTGCGCTGCGCCAGGCGGAGGTCGGCAGGCCGGTCGCCGAGGTATGCCGGAAGACGGGCGTGTCGGAGGCGACGTACTACCGCTGGAAGCGGTTCTATGGCGGGCTGGGTCCATCGAAGTTGCGCAAGATGCGCCAGCTTGAAGAGGAGAACCATAAGCTGAAGCGGCTTGTGGCGGATCTGCCGCTGGACAAGGCCATGCTCCAGGAGGTTCTGGCAAAAAAAGTGTAGCGCCTGGTCGGCTTCGAGAGATCGTCCATTGGGTGCAGGATCGTTATCGGGTGAGCGAGCGTAAGCATCCGGCGAGTACCGCGGCGGGCATGCGATAGGTGGTAAGCGGTGTTCTCAGGCCACGGTGATCCAAGGCATGAGCTCGCCGACGCGATTGGCCATATGACCCTCGGCGAGGCTTGAGAGCGTAGCTGTCAGCCACTGGTGTGGGTTGATGCCGTTGAGCTTGCAGCACTCGATAAGCGTAGCGATCACGGCCCAGTTATCGCCCCCTTTATCAGATCCGGCAAACAAGGCGTTCTTCCGGTTGAGCGCGAGCGGACGGATGGAGCGCTCTACGGTGTTGTTGTCGAGGTCGACGCGACCATCGTCGATGAAGAGCGTCAGGCCATCTCAACGCGTGAGCGCATAGCGGATCGCCTCGCCGAGCTTGCTCTTGGCGCTGACCTGGCGGGTGCGAGCCTCCAGATACTGCTTCAGCTCGTCGACAATCGGACGGCTGTGTTCGGCACGCAAGGCGCGGCGCCTTTCGGCAGCCTCTCCACGGGTACGATCCTCAACAGCGTATAGCTCGGCAATGCGGCGCAGCACCTCGGTTGCGACCGGAGAGCTGCTGACCAGCTCGTAAAACTTACGCCGCACGTGCGCCCAGCAGAAGGCGAGCCGCACCTGCTGCCGGCGCTTGGCGAGCGCGGCGTAGCCGGAGTACCCGTCCACCTGCAGGGTGCCAGCAAAGTCGCCAAGATGCTCCCGGGGCCGATCGGCCTTGCGATCACCGGCATAGACATAGGCGACCATCGGCGGGTCACTGCTGCCCCAAGATCGGTCGTCCCGGGCGTAGGCCCATAGCTGGCCGGTCTTCGTTCGGCCTCGCCCCGGATCGAGCACCGGTGCCGTCGTTTCGTCAGCAAAGAGCCGCTCAGAGTGCCGAAGCTCTGCCAAGATGTGGTCCCGCAAGGGGCGCAGGTACCAGGCGGCTCGGCCGACCCAGTCAGCCAAAGTGGAGCGGTCCAGCTCGATGCCCTGCCGTGCGTAGATCTGTGCCTGGCGGTACAATGGCAGGTGATCGGCGTACTTGGATACGAGGACCTGCGCGATCAGCGCCTCGGTCGGAATGCCGCCCTCCACAATGCGAGCTGGCGCGGGCGCCTGGACAACGGAGTTCTCGCACGAGCGACAGCCGTAGCGAGGCCGGCGCGTGACCAGCACGCGAAACGTGGCCGGCACGACATCGAGCCGTTCGGACACATCCTCGCCGATCTGGTGGAGCGTGCCACCGCAACAAGGGCAAGCCTTGCTGTCGACGTCGACCACCTGCTCGATACGTTCCAGATGTGCCGGCAGGGAGCCGCGGTTGGTTTTGCGTGGCCGAGCGCTGCCAAGCTTGCCAGCATTGGCCTGGATGGTGGCCTCAGCCTGTGCCAGTGCAGCTTCGACTTCCTCAAGGCAAAGCTCGAGCTGGTCGGGATCGAGCTGCTCCGATCGGCGGCCGAAACGATGGCGCTGCAGAGCATCGATGATGGCTTTCAGTCGCTCCACCTCGGCCTGCGCCGACTGGAGCGCATCGATCCGACGGGACTGATCGAGGACAAGTGCGCGAAGCGCATCTACGTCATCGGGTAGGTCCGCTTCGGCGAGCATGAGCCAATTGAATCAGTAGCGAGAGAGCCCGTCAACCGGCGATCTGCGGCGCTTGCGGACGTCTGCCACCATGCACCCGGCGCCAGTCCAAACCCTCGAGCAATGCGCCGAGCTGGGCCGCGGTGATGCGCATCACGCCGTCCTGAATGCCTGGCCAGCGGAAGCCTCCTTGCTCCAGCTTCTTGGCCATCAGGCACAGACCGGTGCCGTCCCACCACACCAGCTTTATCCGATCGGCACGTTTGGCCTGCGAAGACGTAGATCACGCCCGAGAATGGATCACCGCCATACTCAGCGCCAACCAGCGCTGCCAAGGCGTCGGGCCCCTTGCGAAAGTCTACGGGGCGGGTCGCGACCATCACCCGCGCACCAGCGCCAGGGCCGATCATCGAGATAAGCGCGTCCTATAGGACGTCCTCTGCAATCAGCGCCGCTCAGCCAAGGCGGCACTCACCGGAGGGATACGAGCGAGCGGCGTAGCTGCGCGGTTCTCCGGCTCGATCGCAAGACGCACCGCTATAGGTCATCCCGAGCGACCAGGCGCCGCTGGGGAATAGGATCAAGGAAATAGCGGCGACCGGCGTGCGCTATGGCTATCGCCGTATTCACGTGCTGCTTCGGCGCGAAGGCTGCCCGGTCAATGTGAAGCGGGTTCACCGCCTTTGTCGTTTGGAAGGCCTTGATTTACGGGCCAAAAGACCCCGTCGCCATGTCAAGGCCGCACGGCGTGTGGAGCCGCCGCTGCGTTAGCGTTGCGAGCGGGCCACGGGTGTTTTCGGTTGCCGGAGGGCAGTGGTCGTTCAGCCTCGATCTGCCATGTAGGTTGGCTGGTGGTGTTCGCGCAGCGCGACCACAACAGAAGCGGTGTCGGTGTGCGCTTCGTCTTCGATGAAGGCAGCGGTTTCAGTCCCGGGGCGCGGCGGCCCCAAGACTGGCAGGCCCTTGTCGCTTTTGCTGTAGATGAAGATCGGCAGGAATAGGCCAAAGAGCCT
>NZ_LR732505.1 GCF_902506425.1 Novosphingobium sp. 9U
GGACCGAAGGTCGCGCGTCCGCGCTGGCGCGGGTACACCCACCTCCCAACCTCCTCCCTCCAGGGAGGAGGAGAATGCTGCGGTACTCTTCCCGCGGCTATCTGGAACCCCTAGATGGTCCCCCATGGCAAGCACCACCCCGACCCTCTCGGGTCCCCCGCAGGCGGCGAAGAAGCCGCACGTCTTCACCCATCATGGCGTCGAGGTGGCCGACGATTACGCATGGCTGCGCGATCCGGGCTACCCGGAAGTGACGGACAAGGAGGTCCTGGCGCACCTGGAGGCGGAGAACGCCTGGTTCGAGAGCCGCATGGCGGATCGGAAAGGCCTGATCGATACGCTGTTCAAGGAAATGCGCGGCCGCATCAAGGAAGCGGACAAGTCGGTGCCGCAGAAGGACGGCGACTGGCTCTACTGGATCGAGTTTGAGGAAGGCGCCGAGTACAAGAAGTGGTGGCGCCGCCCGGTCGATGCCGCCGACGATGGCAGCGAGGACGAGCTGCTGCTCGACGAGGTGGCTCTGGCCGAGGGCAAGGAATACTTCCGCCTGGGCGCGATCTCGGTCAGCAAGAAGGGCAACCTGCTCGCCTATGCGATCGACGACAAAGGCTCTGAACGATTTATTGCGCGGATCCTGGACCTCGAGACGGGCGAACTTCTCAGCGACGAGATCCCCGGAACGCTGTCCAGCCTCGTCTGGGTCGCGAACGATACGGCGCTGGTCTACTCGCTCGCCAACGAACAGTGGCGCACCGACAACGCCCGACTGCACAAGCTGGGCACGCCGACGAGCGAGGATGTCGAGCTCTACCACGAGGACGACGAGGGTTTCCGCGTCGGGTCTTCGCTGTCGGCGAACGAGAATTGGCTGATCATCGGCGCCAGCGACCATGAGACCAGCGAAGTGCGGCTGGTGCCCGCCGACGATCCGCTCGCCGAGCAGATCCTCGTGAAGCCGCGCCAGAAAGGCGTCGAGTACGACGTCGATGAGCGCGAGGGCGTGCTGTACATCCACGCCAACGACGAGCACGAGAACTTCCGCCTCGCCACCGCGCCGCTGAGCGATCCAGGCGAGTGGACGACGCTGATCGAGGGCTCTGACGAGTTCTACCTGACCGGATTCGAGCTGTTCCAGGATTTCTTCGTCATCGAGGGGCGCCGCGCCGGCCTCGATAAGATCGAGCTGCACTGGTACGAGGAAGACGAGTTCCAGCCGATCGTCTTCCCCGAAGCGAGCTACTCGGCCGGCTTGGGCGACAATCCCGAGTGGGACATGGATCGCCTGCGCATCTCCTACGAGTCGATGGTCAGCCCGGCGACGGTGTTCGACTACCACGTCGCCGATGGCCGGCTGGAGACGCTGAAGGTCCAGCAGATTCCCTCGGGCTACGACGAGAGCCTCTACAAGACCGAGCGGCTGGAGATCGAGGCGCGGGACGGCACCAAGATCCCGGTCAGCGTGGTGATGCGCAAGGATCGGGAGGAGGGCGGCCCGCTGCACCTCTACGGCTACGGCGCCTACGGCATCGCCATCGATCCCGGCTTCTCGACTGCACGCCTCAGCCTGGTCGACCGCGGCTTCGCCTATGCCATCGCGCATATCCGCGGCGGCGATGACCTCGGTCGCGCCTGGTACAAGGCGGGCAAGCTGGAGCGGCGCACCAACACCTTCAACGACTTCGTCGATGTCGCGCGGGGCCTGGTGGAGCGGGGCTATACTGCGGAGGGCAAGATCAGCATCTCCGGCGGCTCGGCGGGCGGCGAGCTGATGGGCGCGGTGATCAACTCAGACCCGCACCTGTTCGGCGCCGTCGTGGCCCACGTCCCGTTCGTCGACGTGTTGGCGACGATGCTCGACGCTTCCCTGCCGCTGACGCCGGGCGAGTGGCCGGAGTGGGGCAATCCGATCGAGGATCAGGCGGCCTTCGAGCTGATCCGCAGCTACAGCCCCTACGACCAGGTCAAGGCGCAGGCCTATCCGCCGCTGCTGGTCACCGCAGGGCTGAACGACCCGCGCGTGACCTACTGGGAGCCGGCCAAGTGGGTAGCCCGCCTGCGTGAGCTGAAGACCGACGGCAACGAACTGCTGCTCAAGACCAACATGGGCGCAGGGCACGGCGGCAAGTCGGGCCGGTTCGAGAGCCTGCAGGAGACGGCAGAAGAGTTCGCCTTCATCCTCTGGCAGCTGGGAGTGGCAGAATAACCCGCGAGCAAAGCGACGCGGTCCGCAAATTCCCCTCCCGCCTGCGGGAGGGGCTAGGGGAGGGCATGTGCGCTCGCCTCCAAGCAACAGGTCTCGTGCAAACTCCACAAGCCCTCCCCCGACCCCTCCCGCAAGCGGGAGGGGAGTAGGTGCCCTTCACCCTGACCTTCACCGCCCAGCCCGAACACATCGACCGCATGGGCCACGTGAACAATGCAGTCTGGGTGCAATGGATGGAAGCGCTCGCCACCGCGCACTGGGAGGCGGTCGCCAGCCCCGAGCACCAGGCCGCCTACGCTTGGCTCGTGGTGCGCCACGAGATCGATTACCGCGGCAACATCCGCGAGGGCGAAGCCGCCGTGGCCACGACCTGGGTCGCCGCTCCTCCCGAAGGCGCGCGCTTCGAACGCGGTTACGAATTCCGCAATGAGGCGGGCAAGCTGCTGGTCACCGCGCGCACGCAATGGGCGATCCTGGACCTCGCCTCGCAGCGCATCATGCGCGTGCCCGCGGAGGTGGCAGAGCCGTTCCTCCGCGAGACGTAAGACCACTCAGGCTCCCTGCTCCTTCATCTGCAGGTAGGCCGCGTCACGCGCCTCGGGCGACGACAAGGACTGCAGATAGCGGCTTGCTTCCTTGAAGGTCAGGAAGGCACGCCCGTCCGCCATGATCGGCGCCGTGCGACCGTTGTAGATGCGCCGGAGCAGGCGGCGCTCCGCCCGGCCGAGCGGATGTGAGTCACCGTCGATCGTCGTCATTCAAGCTCACTCGTGCTGGAGGCCACTTGTATCGCGGCGTTGTTGCGGCGAGAGGATAAGCATGGACCAAGCCAATGCCACACCCGAGTTCGCGGATCATTTTGCCCGGTGCATCCAGGTGCTTGGCGGCGTGACCGCGTCGGCGCGGCGACTCGGTATCGACGAACGTGCGATACGGCGCTTCATCAATGGCGAGCGCCCCATCAGCGAGCGCCTGATGCGCGACACCGCGAACGCATTGCGGCAGCTCGCCGCGGAAGCCACCGAGGCCGAGCGGGAGATCGCCTCGATCCTGCCGCCGCTGACCGACAAAACCTAAGCTCGCGAGATGGCGGAACCGGACCCGGGCCGAGCCCGGGTCGACGGGCTATTCCAGCCTCAGGCCAGAACCTCGCTGACCGGCGCGTAATCGTACCCCAGATCCGCCGCGACCGCCTCGTACGTCACCTTGCCGGCATGCACGTTCAGCCCCTCCGCCAGGTGCGGATCGTCGCGCAAGGCTTGGCTCCAGCCCTTGTCGGCGATCGCCAGCGCGTGCGGCAGGGTCACGTTGTTCAGCGCATAAGTGCTGGTCCGCGCGACCGCGCCGGGCATGTTGGCGACGCAATAGTGGACGATGCCGTCGACCACGAAGGTGGGATTGTCATGCGTCGTCGCATGGCTGGTCTCGAAGCATCCGCCCTGGTCGATGGCGACGTCAACCAGCACCGCACCCGGCTTCATGGTCGATAGCATCGCCCGGCTGACAAGCTTGGGGGCCGCCGCGCCTGGGATCAGCACCGCACCGATGACGAGGTCCGCATCGGCGACGCTGTCCGCCAAGTTCGCTTTGCTGGAGAAGCGCGTCTTGGCGCGGCTCTCGAAGTGGATCCCCAGGCGCTCCAGCGCGTCGGGGCTGCGGTCGAGGATGGTGACGTCGGCGCCCAGGCCCACCGCCATCTGCGCTGCGTTGAAGCCGACCACGCCGCCGCCGATCACCACGACCTTGCCTGGCATCACCCCCGGCACACCGCCCAGCAGCACGCCACGACCGCCGTGCGCCTTCTCCAGCGCGGTTGCGCCGGCCTGGATCGACATGCGCCCGGCCACTTGGCTCATCGGCTTCAACAGGGGCAGCGTGCCGCCCGGGCCCGTCACCGTCTCGTAAGCGATCGCGGTCACGCCTGATTTCACCAGGTCCGCCGTCTGCTCGGGATCCGGCGCGAGGTGGAGGTAGGTGTAGAGCACCTGGCCCTCGCGCAACTGCGCGCGCTCGGCAGGCTGCGGCTCCTTGACCTTCACGACCATCTCGCATTCGGCGAAGATCGTGCTGGCATCGGGCTTGATCGTCGCGCCTTGGGCTTCGTAGTCGCGGTCGCTGGCGCCGATGCCCAGGCCAGCGCCGGTCTCCACCCAGACCTCGTGTCCATGGGCGACAAGCTCGCAGGCGCTCTCGGGCGTCAGGCCGACGCGGTATTCGTGGTTCTTGATTTCGCGGACGGTTCCGACGCGCATGGGTCTCTCCGGTGTGTCTTGGCACTACGCCTTATGGGGCGCGATGTTTCACCTAGAGGGCGCGATTACGAGTCCCGTGATTGCGGTGGCCGGTCAGTGACGGTCACGCGCGGGCTGGGTGAAGATGCGGTCGCGCGCGGCCTTGAGGTCGCCGGACTGGTACTGCGCTTTCAGCCGTTCCTTGTCGCGCGTACGGTAGGCAGCCTCGGCACGGTCGATGTCCTGCATCGACACGTCGAGGGCGCTGAGCGCGCTGCGCCCCATCACCACCGCGGACTCCATCACTTCGCGCACGACCTTGCGGACCGGCGCGTCCTTCAGCTTGAGCATGGTGCGCCGGTCGAATGCGCGCACCACGATCTCGGCGTTGGGAAATGCCGTGTGCACGGCGTGGAGGAACTCCTCGGTGATCTGGTCCCCGTCGATGCAGAAGGCGATCAGCTCCGCCTCAGCCGCGCCGGCCTGGCGGAGCAGGTCGATGCGCGTGCCGTCGCCGAAGTAGACCTTGGCGCCGAAGCCGTCGGCCACATCGATCATCTCGACATCGGTGTCGATCAGGGTGACGGGGATGTCGGCCGCGATCAGCATCTGCGCCACCGTCTGGCCGAAACGGCCATAGCCGACGACCAGCGCATTGGACCCGTCGATCCGCGGCTCGTCACGCTTCTCCTTGCTGGGCGGCGCTTCGCGCATGCGGCGCGTAGCCATCATCAGGAACGGCGTGGAGACCATCGACAGGGTGACGACGGCGGTGAATACGCTTCCCGCCAGCGGCGATATCAGCAGCGCTTCCTGGGCCTGCGCGAACAGCACGAAGCCGAACTCGCCGCCCTGGCTCAACAGCAGGCCGAGCGCGAGCGCGCCGCGCCAGTCCATGCGGAACAGCTTGCCGATGCCGAAGATTACGACAGCCTTGGTGACGATCAGCGCGAGGGCCATCGACAGCACGTAGACCGGCCGCTGCGCGATGGCGTTGAGATCCAACATCATGCCCACGGACATGAAGAACAAGCCCAGCAGGATTGTGCGGAACGGCTCGACGTCTGCCTCCAGCTCGTGCCGGTAAGGCGAGTCGGCGAGCATGACGCCGGCGATGAACGCGCCCAGTGCGGTCGAGAGACCCAGCATCTCCATCGCCGCGGCCGAGATGATCACGGTGAACAGCCCGGCGAAGACGAACATCTCGCGCTCGCCCAGGTTGCCGATCAGGCGGAACAGCGGGCGGATCACGAAACGCCCCGCGGCGATCAGCCCGCCGATCGCCACGACCGTGTACAAGGCAAGCTGCCAGCCCGGAGGACCCGCAGCGGCCGCGGGGTTGCGGCTCATCGCGGCGATGATGGTGATCAGCGGGATGATCGAGAGATCCTGGAACAACAGGATCGCGAAGGCGCGCTCACCGAACGGCGTGTGCAGGCGCCCCGCGCTTTGCAGCATCGGTAGGACCTGCGCGGTCGAGGACAGACCCAGCGGCAGACCGAGCGCCAGCGCGGCGACGAGCGTGAAGCCGGTGAACGCATATATTACGCCGGTGATCGCGAGCCCGCAGAGCACGACCTGCAACAGACCGAGCCCGAAGATCTCGTGCCGCATGCGCCACAGCCGATGCGGCGCCAGTTCCAGCCCGACGATGAACAGCAGCAGCGTGATGCCGAGCTCGGCGATGCCCAGCTTGCTTTCGGCATCGCCCACCAGCCGCAGCGCATACGGGCCCAGCACGGCGCCGGTCATCAGGTACCCCAACGTGGCGCCTAGCCCCAGCCGGCGGAACACGAGCACGAACAGCAGCGCCACGCCGAACAGCAGCGCGCCGTCATGCAGCAGGAAGCTTTGCGCGTGGTCTTCCATCAGCGTGGAGCGGTTCGGAAAGCGGAAGAGGTCACCGCGCTGTCCTAGCGTTTGAAGCGGCTCAGCGGAACCCCTTGGGCGGTAACCCGATGATGCGCGTGGCGGGAAGGTCGCCGCCGGCTGCGCCCTCAGACCTGTCCGGAATGCTTCCTTCCCGTCACACCGTCATGCTGAACTTGTTTCAGCATCCATTGCCCTGCAATGCCAACGTCGCAGGACCAAACCGCGCCCCTGCTCGCTGACCAGCCCTCCGCGTACTTGGCGTGTCGGACACTGAAACGAATTCAGGGTGACGGCTGCGGTGGGTGGTGAGCTGCGGTCAATGTCGTCGCACGATGACGTGGAAACGCGGCTTTAAAGCAGCCCCTCTAAGCAACAGGAGTTGCTGAGATGAGGATCATGCAAGCCAAGAACTACTTTTCGCTGCCGATGCTCACACTCCTTGGGGCATGCGGTTCGGCGTCTGCGGTTACGCCGGATAGCTCAAACCATGCACATTGCATGGCTGCTCTAAGCGTTGCTCGGCAGATCGCTGTTGATGACAGAAACCCAAAGCTTGCGTTGCAGACGACGGCCCGGAGTATCTATGAAGGGCGTCAGCTTAAGAAAGCCGGATCATTCGACTCCGCACAAGCGGAAGCGGCGTCCTTCCTCAAGAAAGTGGGAGGCGACTGGAAAGTATTAGGCCCCCTTCTCACTTGCGGCGAACGGCAGGATGCCGAGTCCGAGTTTCAGAGGCTAAATGAAAGCGGTCATTTGATGGCCGCTGCGATGGCTGTGGAGCCGATGTGCCAGAACACGGCAAGTTGCCGGCAGCCATCAAAATAGAGGCTCTGGAGGTAAGCGCACCCAACGTTTGTCTGACATTGGGCGAATCTCGCCGTTCACCCTCATCTCCTCAGAGCGGCTGCCCATTCTCGTCGCGGTAGATGTCGCGCCTTCCGACGTGGTTGGCCGGGCCGACGTAGCCGTCCTGCTCCATGCGCTCGACCCACTTGGCGGCGGTGTTGTAGCCGACTCCCATCTGGCGCTGCAGCCAGGAGACCGAGACTTTCTGGTTCTCGAACACGAGGTGGCAGACCTGGCGGTACTTGCGATCGTCCGGGTTGTCCGATGCGGCGTCGATGTCCTCGAAGCCGAAGCCGCCATCCTCGGGCTCTTCGGTGACGGCATCGACGTAGTCGGGCTTGCCCTGCGTGCGCCAGTAGTCGGCCACGCCTTCGACTTCCTCGTCGCTGACGAAGGGGCCGTGGACGCGCTTCAGGGGGTCTGAGCTCGGCTTGTAGAGCATGTCGCCCTTGCCCAGCAGCTGCTCGGCGCCTTGCTCGCCCAAGATGGTGCGGCTGTCGATGCGACTGGTGACGGCGAAGCTGATGCGGGTGGGCAGGTTGGCCTTGATGACGCCGGTGATGACGTCGACCGACGGGCGCTGCGTCGCCATGATCAGGTGGATGCCGGCGGCGCGGCTCTTTTGCGCGAGACGCTGGATCAGGACCTCGATCTCCTTGCCGACGGTGACCATCAAGTCCGCCAGCTCGTCGACGATCAGCACGATCTGCGGCAGTGTCTCGTAGTCGAGCTGGTTCTCCTCGTAGAGTTCCTCGCCCGTGTCCGGATCGAAGCCGATCTGCACGCGGCGGCCGAGCGGCTTGCCCTTGGCGGCAGCGGAGCGGACCTTCTCGTTGAAGCTGGCGAGGTTGCGGACCGACAGCTCGCTCATCATGCGATAGCGGCGTTCCATCTCCTCGACCGCCCACTTCAATGCGCGCACGGCCTTCGGTGGCTCGGTCACCACTGGCGAGAGCAAGTGCGGGATGTCGTCGTAGCTCTTGAGCTCCAGCACCTTGGGATCGACCAGGATCAAGCGGCACTGCGCCGGCGTCAGGCGGTAGAGCAGTGAGAGCAGGATGCAGTTAAGGCCGACCGACTTGCCCGAGCCGGTCGTGCCCGCGACCAGCAGGTGCGGCATGGTGGCGAGGTCCGCTACGACCGGCTCGCCGGCGATGTCCTTGCCCAGGATGATCGGCAGCATGCCCTTGTGGCTGGCGAAGGCCTCGGAGCCGACCATCTCGCGGAACGAGACCATCTGCCGGTCTGCATTGGGCAATTCGATGCCCATCACGGTGCGACCGGGGATCGAGGACACGCGGGCCGAGATCGCGCTCATATTGCGGGCGATGTCGTCTGCCAGGCCGATCACGCGGCTCGCCTTAATGCCGGGGGCCGGCTCCAGCTCGTACATTGTAACGACCGGGCCGGTGCGGACCGCGGTGATCTCGCCCTTGACGTTGAAGTCGTCCAGCACGGTTTCGAGCAGGCGGGCGTTGCGCTCTAGGCTGAGCTTGTCGATCGGCTTTTGCGAGCCCGGGGCAGGCTCGTTCAGCAGTTCCAGGCCGGGCAGCTCGTACTTGTCGAACAAGTCGGTCTGGCGGCTGGTGGCCCCCAGTTGTGCCGGAGCGGCGGGCTTGCTGGGATCGACGATCTCGGGCGCCTTGCGGGGCTTGTCGTCGGCCCAGGGCGGAGCCGATGCGCCCGCGGCGACAGGTGCCTCTTCTTCGGTCGATGCAGCCAGGCGCGGCGCGACGGCTGCCTTCTGGCGCGGGGTTGGGCGCTCGCTTGCACCGTTTGCCGGCAGCGCGTCGGCGACCCGGCCCAGCTTGCCGGGTAGCGAGAACAGGATGCCCCAATCGAGGGCGAAGACCTTGCCGGCGAGCGCGGTGCCGGCGAACAGGCTCACCACCGCGAGCGCGAAGGTGGCCCAGCCTTGCGCGGCTTCGGGGAGCACGCCGGTAGCGAGGTGGATGATCTTGGCCCCCAGCAGCCCGGTGATTCCGCCCATCGAGGCGGGAAGCACGCCGCCTTGCTCGGTGAAGCCGAGCGAGAGCACGGTGGCGATCAGCACCATGGCAAAGGCGAGCACGGCAGTGGGGCGCCACCAGCGCTGGTTGACCGGCTCGACGCTGCCGTCCTCCTCCTCGACCAGGCGCCACAGCTTGCGCGCGAAGACGTAGAGCAGCGGCACGAACAGGAACGAGACCGGGCCGAACAGCAGCAACATGAGATCGGCGAGCCAGGCGCCGCCCGGGCCCATCCAGTTCAGTACGGCGCCGCCCGCTGCCGTCGACAGCGAGGGGTCGGTCTGGTGATAGCTCGCCAGCGAGAGGGCAAGGAACAGCATCGCCGAAAACAGCGTCAGCGCCCCCGTCAGCTCGCTCGCGCGGCGCAAGGACCGTTTCAGGACGGCACGCCAGTCCGGCTTGGCGATCCGCCGGCCGGCCGCGATGGGTCTTGTCGCCATGTCTTAGGTAAGTTCCCCGTTCAGGGCTGCAATAATGCGCTTGGGGCCGAGTGTCCGTCAAGAATGGATCGGGAACGAACGTTTGCGCGGCTGTGCAAGACTCGCGATGGCGGCCCAGTGCTTGGCGCCAATGTGACGAGCGCGGCGAGCGTCCATGCCGCCGAGCGCGATCACCGGCACTTGCGCATGGGCAGCAAGCAGGCGAAACCGGACGGGACCAAGCCCGCGTGCGCCGGGGTGGCTGCCGGTCGCGAACACCGGAGAGAGCAGCACGGCATCGGCGCGGGTGCGGTTGGCGGCGCCGAGTTCGAGCAGGGAGTGTACCGTGACGAGGCGCTGCGTTGCTGGACCGGAGGCGAGCCTTGGCGCGGCGCCATAGGCGCCGTCCGCGCGCCACCGCCTTGCTTCGCTTGCAGAGCCAGACAGCACGACGCAGTGCCCGCGGCTCCGTGCGACCCGAGCAAGGGCCAGAAGGCGCGCATGACGCTCAGCGGCCGGCAAGTGATAGTGGCGGAAGATGAAGCCCGACCCGCGCGGTAGGTGCCGCAAGGCGTCTTCGAGCCGGTCGTCGATGCGGGCATCGCTGACGAGCCAGACCTTGGGCAGCTTGCAGGGCGGGTAGCGGCGGCGCACGCAGCCGCTATAGCACCGCGCCATGGATCAGCCAGACACTCCGCTTGCCGACATCCGCCGCCGGATCGCACACACCGCCGCCATCTCCGGGCGCTCGCCTTATGACGTGACGCTTATCGCCATCTCGAAGACGCACCCGGTCGAGGCGATCGCTCCGCTCCTTGAGGAGGGCCAGCGCGTGTTCGGCGAGAACCGCGTGCAGGAAGCACAAGCCAAGTGGCCGGCGCTGCGTGAGGCACATGGCGATCTGCAGTTGCATCTCGTCGGCCAGCTGCAGTCGAACAAGGCTGCGGATGCCGTGGCGCTGTTCGACTGCATCCATTCGCTCGATCGGCCTTCGCTGATCGAGGCGCTGGGCAAGGCGATGGACAAGGCGGGGCGGCAGGTGCCGTGCTTCGTGCAGGTGAACATCGGCTCCGAGGAGCAGAAGGGCGGCTGCCCGATCGGTGAGGTGCCGGCGCTGCTGGCGGGCGCTCGCGAGGCGCAAGTGCCGGTGCTCGGGCTGATGTGCGTGCCGCCGGCGGATGTGGAGGCGGCGCCTTACTTCGCGCTGCTGGCGAAGATCGCGGCGGACAATGGCTTGGCGCAGCTGTCGATGGGGATGAGCAGCGACTTCGAGACGGCGGTGATGCTCGGCGCCACGCATGTGCGGGTGGGCTCTGCTCTGTTCGGGTCGCGGGGCTGACCTCCTCTCCCCCGCGGGGAGAGGATTAGCCGTTCAAGCCTTGTCGTGCTTCTCCAGCTCGTTGCCCGAGAGGGTCACCACGTGCAGCAGGTTGGTCGAGCCCGGCACGCCGAAGGGCACGCCGGCCAGGATCACCAGCCGCGAGCCGGCGGCGCCGAAGCCATGGCGCAGGGCCATGCGCTTGCCCTTGGCGATCATCTCCTCAAAGCTACCGATGTCCTTGGTCGAGACCGGGTGCGCGCCCCATAGCAAGGCGATGCGCCGTGCCGACTTCTGGCTGGGCGTCAGCACCAGCATCGGCGCGGAAGGGCGCTCGCGCGCGACGCGGCGGGCCGAGATGCCCGACATGGTGAAGCAGATCACCGCCTCGATCGGCAGCGCGTTGGCGATGCTGGCGCACGATTCGGCGAGCGCGTCCGCCATGGTCGCGTCGGGCGGGGTCTCGGTGATGTGGATGCGCTCGCGATAAGTCGAGTCGCCCTCAACCTGCGCGGCGATGCGGTCCATGATCGTCACCGCCTCGATCGGCCACTGGCCCGCCGCGGTCTCGGCCGAGAGCATCACCGCGTCGGCGCCATCGTAGACCGCGTTGGCGACGTCGGATACTTCCGCGCGCGTCGGGGTCGGGCGCTCGATCATCGATTCGAGCATCTGCGTGGCGACAACCACCGGCTTGCCGGCCAGACGCACCTTCTCGATGATCCGCTTCTGCAGCGGCGGCACTTCTTCGGGGTTCAGCTCGACGCCCAAGTCACCGCGCGCGACCATGATACCATCGGACAGCTCGATGATCTCGTCCAGGGTATCGACCGCGCTCGGCTTCTCGATCTTGGCCATGAGCGCGCAGTGCCCGCCCATCAGGCGGCGCGCCTCGGCGACATCTTCGGGCCGCTGCACGAAGGAGAGGCCGATCCAGTCGGCCTGTTCCTTGATCGCGAAGGCGAGGTCGCGGCGATCTTTCTCGGTCAGCGCCGGCACCGGCACCAAGGTATCGGGCACGTTGACGCCCTTGCGGTCCGAGATCGGCCCGCCGACTTCGGCCGAGCACAGCAGCGAATCGGGTTCGGCGCGGATGACCTTCAGCTTCAGCTTGCCGTCGTCGATCAGCAGGCGCTGGCCCTTCTGCAGGATGCCGAATAGCTCGGGATGCGGCAGCTCGACGCGAGTGTCGTCACCCGGCTCGGGATTGCGGTCCAGCGTGAAGTGCGCGCCATGGCGGATAAAGGCCGAACCGTCGCGGAACTTGCCGACGCGCAGCTTGGGTCCCTGAAGGTCGCACAGGATGGCGACCGGCTTGCCCAGTTCCTTTTCGACTTCGCGGATCAGCGCGATCGTGCGCGAGTGAATCTCGTGCTCGCCGTGGCTCATGTTGACGCGGAAGGCGTCGGCCCCGGCGCGCAGCAGCGCAGTGATCGTCTCCTTCGTACTGCTTGCCGGGCCGAGCGTCGCCAGGATCTTGACCTTGCGGCGCCGACGGATGCTCTTGTTGGTATCGGTGCGGGCCAAGTTGCTTCCTACCGGTTTCGAAAAATGGAGCGTGTTGCGATCGAGGGCCCATATGGCAAAGGGGCCATGACAAACCAAGGACGTTTGGCCCGAAAAGGACCTCTATATGACTGCCGACGACCCACTCGACACGCTCGACGACGCCCAGGCTGCTGCCGCCTTTCGCCGGCTGGTCCGCCACCTGCGGCATAGGAGCGACGCGCAGAACATCGACTTGATGGGCCTATCCGGGTTTTGCCGGAACTGCCTGGCCGACTGGATCCGCGAAGCGGGCTACCCCGGCGACAAGACCGCGGCGCGCGAGCTGATTCACGGCATGCCGGCGGCCGAGTGGAAGCAGACGCAAACCGACGCCACGCCCGAACAGCTCGCGCGCATGGAGGAGAGCCTGAAGAGGAACGCCGGTTCGCACTGAGACGGGCGAGCTTCCCCGCTATCCACAGGCTGCGCTTTTGCTCGCGCGCAGCGAGGTCGCTATCAGCCCCGGCCAACCGATTCTTGCGAACACGAAAGACCATCATGGCCGAGACCACCGACGACCGCCTGCGCCTCCTGATCGAACGCGTCGAGCGCCTGGAAGAAGAGAAGAAGGGCATCTCCGACGACATCAAGGACGTCTACCTGGAAGCCAAGGCGGTCGGCTACGACGTCAAGATCATGCGCCAGATCGTGCGCCTGCGGAAGATGAACCCGGACGACCGCAAGGAGATGGACATGCTGCTGGATACGTACAAGGCGGCGCTCGGCCTGGGCTGAACACTCGTGTGCAGTGGGCGCGGGACGCAGAAGTTGCCCCGCACCGCTGGCCTGTTGTAAGGCCGCCCATCCTCATTCAGACCGCACGGGCAGACCATGGCAGGCCATTCCAAATTCAAGAACATCATGCACCGCAAAGGTGCCCAGGATAAGAAGCGCTCGGCGCAGTTCTCCAAGCTCAGCCGCGAAATCACCGTGGCGGCCAAGATGGGCATGCCCGATCCGGACATGAACCCGCGCCTGCGCGCCGCGGTCAACGCGGCCAAGGCGCAATCGATGCCCAAGGACAACATCCAGCGCGCCATCGACAAGGCGAGCAAGGGGGATGCCGAGAACTACGAGGAAGTGCGCTACGAGGGCTATGGCCCGGGCGGCGTCGCCATCATCGTCGAGGCACTGACCGACAATCGCAACCGCACCGCCACCAACGTGCGCACCGCGTTCTCGAAGAACGGCGGCAACCTGGGTGCGAGCGGAGCGGTCAGCCACGGTTTCGACCGGCTTGGCCTGATCGAATACCCCGGCTCGGTCGGTGACGAGGACAAGGTCCTCGAAGCCGCGATCGAAGCCGGCGCAGACGATGTCGAAAGCGATGGCGAGAGCCACTCGGTCTGGACCAGCGTCGAGAGCCTGCACGAAGTCGCGCGCGAGCTGGAAAAAACCCTGGGCGAGGCCGAAGGCGTCAAGCTCGCCTGGAAGCCCACGCTCAAGGTCGACGTGGGCGAGGACACGGCTGCCACGCTGTTCAAGCTGGTCGACACCCTCGACGACGACGATGACGTCCAGACCGTCTGGGGCAACTACGAAGTGTCTGAGGACGTGATGGAGAAGCTGGGCTGACATGCCCACGCCTGTTGTCGGCCTGATCGCAAAGGCGCTCGTGTCTGGAGCGCTGATTGTCGCGATCGCCGAGATCGGCAAGCGCCTTCCGGCAGTCGGGGCATTGGTCGCCTCGCTGCCGCTGGTGTCGGTGCTGGGCATGATCCTGCTATGGCGTGCCCGCCCCGATGCCGAGAACATGGCGATCCATGCCGAGGCGACGTTCTGGTACGTGCTGCCATCGCTGCCGATGTTCCTGGCCATCCCCGCGCTGTTGCGTGCCGGCGTCCCGTTCTGGCTGGCGCTTGGCGCGGGGTGCCTGCTGACCATCGCGCTCTATCTGCTGATGATGAACCTGGGGCCGCGCCTCGGCCTGCGCCTCTAAGTGCTCATCATCGGACTCGATCCGGGCCTTGCCTGCACCGGCTGGGGCATCGTCGCCAAGTCCGGCAGCCGGCTTAGCCACGTCGCCAATGGCCAGGTGAAGACCGACGCCGCCGCTTCGCTTGCCGAGCGGCTGGTGACGCTCGACCGGGAACTGACCGACGTGATCCTAGCGCATCGGCCGGACAGCGGTGCGGTGGAGGAAGTCTTCGTCAACACCAACGCGCAATCGACGCTCAAATTGGGTCAGGCGCGCGGGGTGTGCCTGCTGGCGATCGCACGCTCAGGGCTGCCGGTCAGCGAGTACGCGACGAGTCTGGTGAAGAAGGCGCTGGTCGGCACCGGACGCGCCGAAAAGGCGCAAGTGCAGGCCATGCTCAAGGTGCTGCTGCCCGGCGTCAAGCTAGCGGGCGCCGACGCGGCCGATGCGCTGGCGGTGGCGATCACCCACGCGAACATGCTGGGCAGTCACCGCTAGAGGCCGTCGCGCTCGAGCGTCTGCTGGTACGTGTAAGTCGGATCGCCCGTGCAGCCGCCGTCTCGCACGTAGAGGCACGCGGTTTCGCCGGGCATTGGTATGCACCGCAAGGGCCGATAGCCGACCACGCCCTCGGGCCGGCGCACGGTCAGCAGGGCGTTGGCTGCCTGCTCCAGCGGCGCGGGCAGGGCGACCCGGCCCTCGTAGACGCCAACAGGCGCGATCGAGAGCGGAAGATCACGCGGCAGCACCGCAGGAACGACATGGGCAAGGTATGGCTTGGCCAAGGCCAGCCGGCACACCTCGGGCCGTTCGGCGGCCACGATCGCTAGGCGCGTGATCGCAGACCCGCCGCGATAGGCGCCGGGGCCGCCGCTGACGCGGTACGAGGATAGGTCGAGGAGGCTCCACAGTACCAGCGCCGCGCCCAGCGATCCCCATCCGATCCACTGCGCGTTGCCGCGACGCTGCAACAGGTGCTCGATGAGGCGCAGCGACCCGATCGCAGCCAGCACCAGCAGCGTCAGCACGGTGAGCCAGATGAAGCGGTATTCCTTGTGCGCGATCAGGCTATGGAGGATGAGGTTGACGATCGCCGCCACCAGCAGCGGCCGATAGCGTCGGCCCGAAGCAGCAGCGCCGAGCACGATCATCAGCAGCGCACCGGGACCGAAGTGGTGGACAATGTCCAGCAGATACTGCCAGGCAGGGCTGGTGCTGAACCTGGCGGCGATACCCTCGCCCAAGTTCTTGCCGAAGGTCACCGCCACCCACGCGAAAGGCACTCGGCCGGCGTAAAGATCGCTGGCCGCTCCCAACAGCGCTGCCGCCAGCCCACCGATCACCAGCGGCTGCCAAGCTCGGGGAGTGCGGAGCAGGGCACCGAGGCAGAGCACGGCGGCGAAGGGGGCGTACTGCACGCGCACGATCACGCCCATGCCGATCAGAAAGCCGGCTACGGTCAAAGCCCGTGATCCCGCCTTGGGATCGAGCAGCGGCGCGGCCGCGAGCAACAGGATTGCGGTGCTCAAGCTTTCGGACAGCAGCAGGTCCGAGAAGAGCACGCTCTCCCACCAGATTGCGGCCACGAACAGCGCGGCGGCCGCATGGCGGCGAGAGGTCAGCGAGCCCAGCCGCCAGGCACCCGCGAGTGCGATCAACGTGAGCGCCGCGAATAGTACCCGCGCCAGATGCACATGCGCCAGCGTGCCCGGCGCGACTGCATGCCCGATCGCGACCGGCAAGCTCAGAAGCTGCGGGATTACCGCGCTGCGCAAACCCACCCGCGATTCCCAGGGCACGATGCCATGTCCCGTCGCCAGCCGATTGGCTTGTTCGAGGTACTGCATCCACTCGTCGGCATGGCTGATGTCGATTGGGGCGTAGGCCAGCGCTCGGAACGCAATGGCGACGGCCACGATGAGCGCGCAGGCCAGCCAGCCGAGGGCAAGCGGCGTGTCGCCAACCGGCTCCTGCGTCTGTCGCTCCCCATCCATCCGGCTGCACGTAGCCGTGCGCGCGTTCCTTGTCATGACGTCCCTTGTCACGGCCCGGGCAGCGAGCGCCCTCGCAATGGCGAGCGGCCTACCCATATCGCGCGCCATTCCTCCTCACCCAGACAGGACAGGCACATGGATCTTCAAATCGCCGGCAAGACGGCGCTCGTCACCGGCTCCACCGCAGGCATCGGCCTCGCCATCGCCAAGCGGCTGGCAGCGGAAGGTGCTGCCGTCACCATCTGCGGCCGCAACGACGCGAAACTGCAGGCTGCAGCGGCCGAGATCGGCGGAGATGTGCGTGCGGTGCTCGCCGATCCGGGCGCGGCAGAGGGCGCCGAGCGGCTGATCGCAGAGGTCCCCGCGACCGACATCCTGGTCAACAACCTGGGTATCTACGAGGCCAAGCCCTTTGCCGAGATCACCGACGCGGATTGGCACCACTTCTTCGAAGTCAACGTGGTCAGCGGCGCGCGCCTCGCCCGCCACTACTTCCCGCAGATGCTCGAAAGCGGCTGGGGCCGGGTGATCTTCATCGCCAGCGAGAGCGGGCTCGTGATCCCGGCCGAGATGATCCAGTACGGCATGACCAAGACAGCGCAACTCGCCATCGCGCGCGGCATGGCCGAGATGACGCGCGGCACCCAGGTGACGGTGAATTCTGTCTTGCCGGGGCCGACGCGCTCGGAAGGGATCGTCGACTTCATCCGCTCCACAGTCGACAACAAAGACGCGCCCGAGGCCGAGTTGGAAGCCGAGTTCTTCACCAAGATGCGCCCGCTCTCGCTGATCCGCCGCCTGATCGAGGCCGATGAGATCGCGGCTACGGTTGCGTTCCTGGCGAGCCCGCTGGCCGCCGCCACCAACGGCGCATCGATCCGCGCCGAAGGCGGGATCGTGCCGACGATTGCTTAGGGAACGCCGGCGCCCCGATTCCGCACACCCACTTTCGTCATTTCGGCGACAGCGGGAATCCATCTCCAGGCGGTTCCTTTTACGCGACCTCAGGAGATGGATCCCTCCCTCCGCGGGGATGACGAAAGAAGAGGCGGAGGAGTGACGAGGGAGTGAGCGCAGAACGAGGGCTGGCAGGCTTGCCCGCTCGCCGTGCACCTGCCATAGGAACAAACCATGATCGCGCGGCTTTCCGGCACTCTTGAGGATTTCGGCGCCGATTGGGCGATCATCGACGTGGCTGGCGTGGGCTATCTCGTCCACTGTTCGGCGCGCACCTTGCAGGCACTCGGCATCCGCGGCGACCGCGCGGTGGTCTTCACCGACCTGCAGGTGTCCGAAAACGACATGCGCCTGATCGGCTTCGCTTCGGCAGGCGAGCGCGACTGGTTCCGCCTGCTGACCGCGGTGCAAGGTGTCGGCAGCAAGGTCGCGCTGGCGATCCTCTCGGCGCTGACCACCGACGAGCTCCAGCGTGCCTGCGCCGGTGGCGATTCGGCGATGGTCGCACGTGCCAACGGTGTCGGCCCCAAGCTCGCCAGCCGGATCGTCAACGAGCTGAAGGACAAGGCGGGCGCGTTGCCCACGGCGACAGGCATGGCGATTGCCGCTGCTCCAGCGGGCTCGGCCACGGCGGACGCGGTCTCGGCACTGCAGAACCTGGGTTTCAAGCCTCCCGTCGCGAGCGCCGCGGTCGCTCAGGCGTTGGATGAACTGGGTGAGAGCGCCGGATTGAACGACCTGGTCCGCGTGGCGCTCAAGCGGGCCGCGGGATGACCGGGCAGCGTCATGCCCAGTGCCAATGCGGCCAGTTGCGGGCCACCGTGCGCGGCGAGCCGGTGCGTGTGTCGGTATGCCATTGCCTCGATTGCCAGCGGCGCAGCGGATCGGTGTTCGCGATGCAGGCGCGCTATGCCGCCGAGGACGTCGGGACTGAAGGTACGGCGCGCGAATGGGCACGCCGGGGGGACAAAGGCGCGGGCGCGGTGTTCAGCTTCTGTCCTGATTGTGGCTCCACCGTGCATTATCGGCTGGTCGACTACCCGGGCTTCGTCACCATACCCGTCGGCGCATTCGCCGATCCGCAGTTCCCCGCGCCTGGCGTTTCCGTCTACGAAGAGCGCAAGCACGCCTGGGTGAGCCTGCCCGCCGATATCGAGCGCCATGACTGACAATCCTCTTCTTGCTTCCGCCCGCCAGCCCGATGATGTCGACGCGGCGCTGCGGCCCAAGACGCTGACCGAATTCGTCGGCCAGGCGGCGGCCAAGGACAACTTGCGCGTGTTCATTGAATCGGCCCGGTCGCGGCGCGAAGCGATGGACCACGTGCTGTTCTTCGGTCCGCCGGGGCTGGGCAAGACCACGCTGGCCCAGATCGTCGCGCGCGAGCTCGGCGTCGGTTTCAGGGCGACTTCGGGCCCGGTGATCGCCAAGGCAGGAGACCTTGCGGCCCTGCTCACCAATCTCGAACATGGCGACGTGCTGTTCATTGATGAGATCCATCGCCTCAACCCGGTGGTGGAGGAGGTGCTCTATCCGGCGATGGAGGATCGTGCACTCGATCTCATCATCGGAGAGGGGCCGTCCGCGCGCTCGGTGAGGATCGACTTGCCGCCGTTCACGCTGATTGGCGCCACCACCCGCCAAGGTCTGCTGCAGACGCCCTTACGCGATCGCTTCGGCATTCCGGTGCGCCTGAACTTCTACACCGTGCCCGAGCTGGAGCATGTCATCACCCGCGCGGCGCAGCTGCTGGGCGTCGGTATCGACAAGGGCGGCGCGACGGAGATTGCTCGCCGCGCGCGTGGAACGCCGCGGGTCGCCGGGCGGCTGCTGCGGCGCGTCCGCGATTTCGCGCATGTCGCGGGCAGCGCGACGATCAGCCGAGCGCTGGCGGATGATTCGCTGACCCGGCTCGAAGTAGATGCCCTGGGGCTCGACGCACAGGATCGGCGCTATCTCACCATGATCGCGGACATCTATCGCGGTGGCCCGGTGGGTGTGGAGACGCTGGCAGCCGGTCTGTCCGAGCCACGCGACACCATCGAGGAGGTGATCGAGCCCTACCTCATTCAGCTTGGCCTGGTGGCACGCACTGCCCGCGGCCGCTGCCTCAACGATGCCGCGTGGCGTCACTTGGGACTCGCGCCGCCAAGCGGCAGCCAGGCCGGCCTGTTCGAACCGGGCGAAAGCTGAACAAAGCTGAGCAAGGGGCTGCGAGGCGACGGTATGGTTTACACCTGCATACCGCCCCAGTCCCGTTTCGGCACAACTGCTCAGCTAAGTAAGCAAACCTAGGTGGAATCTCGCTTCGGGACTGCGCAATCGTGGTTAACGCCGTTGTCCCGTTAAGAACTCTCTGCGTTCTGTGTGGCAGATGGGATGCGATGGACTGGGGGCACCGGTTCGTTTCGGGTCTCACGGGGTAAAGAGAAGAAAGCACCGCCTATGTCAGTCCGTATGGCTCTCGCGAAACTTTCCGCCTGTGCGGCAGGCTGCGCCTTGATCGGCGGCGGCGCCGTCCACGTAGCGGAGACCGCGGCCAAGCAGGGGCAATACCGCTCGGTGAAGGGCGACAAGCGCGTGAAGGTCGTCCGTACCGTCAAGCCGGTGCGCCACTTCGCACGTGCCAAGCCGCTGAAGCGCGTGCGCAAGGTGATCAAGCGCACGTGCTGCCAGCCGCAGATGGCCATGGTGCCGCTGCCCGCGCCCTACATCCCGCCCGCACCGGGCGCGCCTTACGGCGGCGGCGGCGGTGGCGGCCCTGTGGTGATCGGCGGCGGACCTCTGGGTGGCTTCGGCGGCGGCTTCTTTGGCGGCTTCTTCGGCGGTGGCGGCGGTGGCGGCGGCGGCAGTGTCGTCGTGACCTCGACCACCAGCGGCGGCTCGACTTCGACTTCGGGTGGTTCCACGTCGACGTCGGGCGGGTCGACGTCCAGCTCCGGCGGCTCGACCTCGACATCGGGTGGCTCGACATCGACGTCATCTTCGACAGGCGGCCTGACGACCACGACCACCACGGGCGGCCTCACCACGACGACGTCGACCAGCTCGGGCGCCACCAGCACCTCGACCAGCTCAGGTGCGACCAGCACTTCGACCAGCTCGGGTGCGACCAGCACCTCGACCAGTTCGGGCGCGACCAGCACCAGCACGTCGACGTCCAGCTCGACCTCATCGTCCACGTCCTCGTCGACTTCGAGCTCTACCTCCTCGTCGACCAGCACCTCAAACGGCGGCAGCACGACGACGACCTCGACCACCAGCGGCACCAGCGGCACGCCCGTGCCAGCGCCGCCGATGCTGATCCTGTTCGGCGCGGCGGCCGCCGCCGTGGCGGGGCGGCGCCGGCTCGCCAAGAAGGCGGACTGAGCGGTCCCATTGATTGCTTGAATCAAGGGCGGCGCGATGAGCGCCGCCCTTTTCATGTCAGCGGTCTGGCAAAGGCGCGGCGGACGAAGCCCAGGACCACCGCGGTGTTCTGCGCGGTGTCGAACGCCGGATCCATGTGCTCGGCATCGCGCAGCAGCATCAGTGTCGAGCGCGCGCCTGCTCGCCGCGCCGCCTCTTGCATCAGCACGCTTTGCCCGGGCGGGACGACGCAATCCGCAGTGCCGTGCTGGATCAGCATGGGCGGGGCCGCGGCCGTGACATACGAGACTGGGTTGGCCGCGGCGGCTCTTCCCGGAACCGAGCGGACTGGCGCGCCCAGGTAGCGCGACTCGGCACTTTGCGGATCGTCGTGGAACCGGTCCTGAGCAGGGCACCGGGTCCGCTTGAGCTGATCGTCGATGCGCAGGAAGTCGGTCGGCGGGAACATCGCCACGATGGCGGACACGCGCGCGGAGGCCTCCGGCGCGATCGTGCGATCCTCGAACAAGGGCACGCGATCGGCCAGCCCTGCAATCAGCGCGAGGTTAGCGCCGGCGGACTGGCCCCATACCGCCACGCGGCCGGGATCGAGGTGGTAACGGCCGGCATGGGCGCGCAGCCAGCGCAGCGCCGAGCGGGTGTCGGCAACGGCCGCGGGGAAGGGCGCCTCTCCCGACATGCGATAGTTGATGGAGACGAACGCCATGCCGGCGTCGGTCACCCGCTGCGCGCGCTGGACGAACGCGGCCGATGCCTCTCGCTTGTCGCCGATCTCGAAGGCGCCGCCATGGATGAAGACCAGCACCGGATAGGGCCCAGGCGTGTGCTCGGGCAGGTAGATGTCCAGCTTCTGCGCCGGCGAGGCTTTGCCGTAAGCCAGGTTGGCGGCGGTGGGCTGGTACAGGGCCAGCCGGATCGGCCCCTCTGAGAACCACGCCATCACCGCCAGCACGGGTGCGGCCATGATCCAGAGCATGCGGCGGTTCATCAAGGCTCCTGCAGCGTGTCACGCAAGGAGCGCCGGGCGGCCGGGTTCGTTCCTGCAGGCAAACCGTTGCGGGCAAAAGAAAACCCCGCCCTGCGCGATGCAGGACGGGGCTCTATCTCGCAAATCTGAGCCTGAAAGATCAGGCCGCGAGCTTGCGCAGCACGTAGTGCAGGATGCCGCCGTTCATGAAGTACTCGACTTCGTTGGCGGTATCGATGCGGCACAGCGCGGTGAAGGTGAACTTCGAGCCATCCTTACGGGTGACTTCGACTTCCACGTCCTGCTGGGGCTTCAGGTCCGCGACGCCGCGGACGGTGAAGCTGTCGTCGCCGGTGAGGCCCAGGGTCTGGCGGTCCTGGCCCGCCTTGAACTGCAGCGGCAGCACGCCCATGCCGACCAGGTTCGAGCGGTGAATGCGCTCGAAGCTCTCGACGATGACGACGCGCACGCCCAGCAGGTTGGTGCCCTTGGCCGCCCAGTCGCGCGACGAGCCGGTGCCGTATTCCTTGCCGGCGATGACGATCATCGGCGTGCCTTCGGCCTTGTGCTTCATGGCGACGTCGTAGACCGCGCCGACCTGCTCGCCGTAGCGGCTCATGCCGCCCTCGATGCCGGGGACCATCTCGTTCTTGATGCGGATGTTGGCGAAGGTGCCGCGCATCATCACGTCATGGTGGCCACGGCGCGCGCCGTAAGAGTTGAAGTCCGCCTTGGCGACCTGGTGCTCCTGCAACCACACGCCCGCCGGGCTGTCGGCCTTGATCGAACCGGCCGGGCTGATGTGGTCGGTAGTGATCGAATCGCCCAGGATGAGCAGCGGCTTGGCCTCGATGATGTCGCTGACGGGGGCCGGCGTCATCGCCATGCCCTCGAAGTAGGGCGGGTTGGCGACGTAGGTCGAGCCCGCGCGCCACGAGTAGGTGTCCGATCCGGTGACGTGGATCGACTGCCAGTGCGTGTCGCCGCGATAGACGTCGGCATAGCGCGACTGGAACATGGCGCGGTCCATGCAGGTCGCCATGGTCTCGGCGATCTCGTTGTTGGTCGGCCAGATGTCACGCAGGTAGACGTCCTGGCCATCGGTCGAGGTGCCGATCGGGGTGGTGACGAAGTCCTCCACCACGGTGCCCTTGAGCGCATAGGCGACCACCAGCGGCGGCGAGGCGAGGAAGTTGGCGCGTACGTCGGGCGAAACGCGGCCCTCGAAGTTGCGGTTGCCCGAGATCACGGCGCTGGCGACCAGGCCGTTCTCGTTGATCGCCTTGCTGATCGGCTCGGCAAGCGGACCGGAGTTGCCGATGCAGGTGGTGCAGCCGTAGCCGACCAGGTTGAAGCCGATGTTGTCGAGGTGCGCCTGCAGCCCGGCCTTGTTGAGGTAGTCAGTGACGACCTGCGATCCGGGCGCGAGGCTGGTCTTGACCCAAGGCTTGGGCTTGAGGCCCAGCTCGTCCGCCTTCTTGGCGACGAGGCCGGCGGCGACCAGCACCGATGGATTGGAAGTATTGGTGCAGCTGGTGATCGCGGCGATCACCACGTCGCCGTCACCGATGTCGAAGCTCTTGCCCTCGACCGGAACGCGGGTGGCGGTCTTCTTGTAGACCTTCTCCATGTCGGCGTTGAACACCTCGTCGACGTCGGGCAGCGAGACCCAATCCTGTGGGCGCTTGGGGCCGGCGAGAGAAGGCACGACGGTCGACAGGTCAAGCTCCAGGCAGCTGGAGAAGATCGGGTCGGCAGCGCCGGGCTCGATCCAGAAGCCCTGCTCCTTGGCATAGGCTTCGACGAGGTCGATCTGCGCTTCGTCTCGGCCGGTGAGGCGCAGGTAGTCCAGCGTCTTGTCGTCGATGCCGAAGAAGCCGCAAGTCGCGCCGTACTCGGGCGCCATGTTGGCGAGCGTCGCGCGGTCGGCGAGGCTCAGCGAGGCAAGGCCCGGACCATAATACTCGACGAAGCGGCCGACGACGCCGTGCTTGCGCAGCATTGAGGTGCAGGTGAGCACGAGGTCGGTGGCGGTGACGCCTTCCTTGAGCTCGCCGGTGAACTTGAAGCCGACCACTTCGGGAATCAGCATCGAGACCGGCTGGCCGAGCATCGCGGCTTCCGCCTCGATGCCGCCGACGCCCCAGCCGAGCACGCCCAGGCCATTGACCATGGTGGTGTGGCTGTCGGTGCCGACGCAGGTGTCGGGATAGGCGACGAGGTTGCCGTCCTGGTCCTCGCTGGTCCACACCGACTGAGCGATGTATTCCAGGTTTACCTGGTGGCAGATGCCGGTGCCCGGGGGCACGGCGGAGAAGTTGTTGAGCGACTTGGAGCCCCACTTGAGGAAGTCGTAGCGCTCCATGTTGCGCTGGTACTCGATCTCGACGTTCTCTTCGGCGGCGCGCGGGTGGCCGAACTCGTCCACCATGACCGAATGGTCGATCACGAGGTTGACGGGGACCAGCGGGTTGATCTTGCTGGTGTCACCGCCCAGCTTGTTGATCGCGTCGCGCATGGCGGCCAGGTCGACCACGCAAGGCACGCCGGTGAAGTCCTGCAGCAGCACGCGCGCGGGGCGGTACTGGATCTCGTTGCCAGTCTTGGGATCGTTCTGCCAATCGACCAGGGCCTGGATGTGCTCCTGGCCGACGGTGAAGCCGCCGTCCTCGAAGCGGAGCAGGTTCTCCAGCAGGACCTTCATCGAGAAGGGCAGGCGCGAAACGTCGCCCAGCTTCCCGGAGGCCTTCTTCAGCGAGTAGTAGGCGATTTCCTTGTCGCCCACCGTCATGGTGCTGCGGGTGCCGAGCGTGTCCTGTCCGACCTGGGTCATGGATTTCCCTTCTCTATGAAGCTCGCGGCAGACAGGCGGCTTCTTGGGTGAGCCATGCTGCATTGCGACAAGCGGATTCGTCGGCGCTGCCGATGCGCGTTCGAGGGCGGGAGGTCAAGGGCGCGGCGCCGCTAGACCGCAGTCTGCTCGGTGCGGGCGCGGTCGGGGTCGCGTGTGCCGATCCAGCAGCCCAGAACGATCAGCACGGTGCCCGCCAACGTCGCGGCGCCGACGGGCTCATCGAAGAACACCCAGCCGAACAGCGCAGCCCAGAGGAAGGCGGTGTACTCGATCGGCACCAGCACCTGCGTTTCGGCACGCGCATAGCCCCAGGCGAGCAGCGCCAGCGCCGATGTCGCCAGTGCCGCGCCCAGCGTGATCAGCACGAGCGCGGGGAGAGATGGCGCTACCGCCAACCAGGGCGCCGCGAGCGCGAGCAGGCAGGAGATGACGAGGTTCTGGAACAGCGTCACCTCGATCGGATCGGCCAGCAACGCCAGCTTGCGCTGGAGAACGAGGTTGACGGCGTAGAGCACGGCCGAGGCGATGATGGCGGCAAGCCCGATCAGCGTATCGTCGCCCGCCGTCGCGGTCCCGAGCCGGTCGGCGACGATCACGCCGACGCCGGCGATGCCCAGCAGCGATGCGACGATGGCGCGGCGGCGGATCGTCTCGCCCAGGATCACTGCGGCCAGATAGAGCGCGATAAGGGGCGCGATGAACGAGATGGCGATGCCCTCCGCGATCGGCAGGCGGACGATGCCAACGAAGAACAGCAGCATCATCGCCGCATTCACGCTCGATCGCAGCACGTGCAGCCGCAGCACCGCGGGCGTGGGCCATCGGCGCGATCCGGCGAGCCAGATGGGCGCAATCATTGCGAGCCCGATCAGGTTGCGCACCAGCAGCGCGGCATAGACCCCGACCATCAGCGAAGCGCCCTTGATGGCCGCGTCCATGCCGCTGAACAGCGCGATGCCCAGCACGACCGCGAGCACCGGGGCCGGTCTGGATTGGAGGAACGAGGCGCGGGTCATGACGTTGTCTGCTCTCGGCGCGCCGAAGCGCCAGGGCAAGCCGGCTATGCGCCGCGCATGCCGGTTTTCTGCAGGCAATTCACCGCCTGGTCAGGACGAGTGCTTGATGTTGGCAGGGCTTAGGCGCTAATCTGCGTCACGGCGGGTGTGGGCCGGCCTGCATCATCAGGTCGGTCGATTATCAAGGTTTGGGGCGAGTTCTGGCACTCATGATTCAGCGCAGGCGAGCAGGCATCGCGGCGGTCACTCTCACGGGCGTACTCATGGCTTGGGTCGCCGTGCAGCCCGCGCTTGCCCAGAAGAGCGGCGCGCCCAAGATCACGCCGCAGCCCTCCGTGTCTGACTGGGACATTGGCGCGCCCAATACGTCGCCAAGCCCGGCTCCGTCGAGCAAGGCGCGCTCCAGCACCGCTGCGCCCACGCCGCCCGCTTCGGTCCAGGGTTTGCCGCCGGCGGTCGAGGATGCCGATCCCTCCAGCACTGCCGAGCCCGTCGTTCAGCCGGTGCCCGTGCGCGAGCCGTTGATGAACTGGCCGGTCGCAGACGCTCAGGCGCTGCTCACCACCATCCAGGGCATCAAGAGCGAAGGGCTGTTCGCCAAGGATTACCAGCCCGAGGCGCTCAAGGCGGCGATCGCGCAAGGCCCAGGGCCCGCGCTGGACCAGGTCGCCAGCCGCTCGTTCGCCTGGCTGATCGAGGATCTGCGCGACGGGCGCACGCCGGTGCCGGCGCGGGTGCAGTGGTTCGCGGTCGATCCCGACCAGGACAAGATGCCCACGGCCACCATCATGGAGCAGGCGCTCGCCAGCCACGACGTGGCCGGTGTTGTCGCCTCTCTGGCGCCGACACATCCGGACTATGCCGTTCTCAAGCAGGCGCTGGCCGACACGCCCGAGGCGCAGGCCGCCAGGAAGTCGCTGATCCGCGTCAACATGGACCGCTGGCGCTGGCTGGCGCACGACCTGGGTGAGGTCTACCTGATCACCAACGTGCCGGAGTTCCAGCTGCGGCTGACGGTCAAGAACCGCAACATCCGCACCTACAAGACCGTGGTCGGCAAGCCCGGTCGCACCGCGACGCCGCAGCTGGCCGAAACGGTCAGCGCGGTGGTGTTCAACCCGACCTGGACGGTGCCGCAGTCGATCGTCAAGGGCGAGGGGCTGGGTGCCAAGGTCATGGCCAATCCCGGCTGGGCCAAGGCGGCGGGCTATAAGGGCACGCGCGCCGAGAACGGCATGATCACGGTCGTCCAGCAGCCGGGTAAGAACAATGCCTTGGGCCTGATGAAGATCGACATGCCCAATCCCCACGCGATCTACCTGCACGACACGCCGCAGAAGCAGTATTTCAACTCCGAAGTGCGCGCCTTCAGCCACGGCTGCATCCGGACCGAACGCGCGGTGGAGCTGGGCATGACGATGGCCATCCTGGGCGCGCAGATGCCGGCCGATCAGGCGGCGGACTTGTCGCGTGCGGGTGTCTACCAGAAAGTGGCGATGACGCGGACTTTTCCGGTCTACATCACCTACATGACCATGGCGCGATCGATCGATGGCGAGCTGAAGAAGTTCGCCGACATCTATGGCCGCGACACGCCGGTGCTGGCCAGCTTCGCCGCTCCGCGAGAGGCCAAGACCACGCAGCGCGCGAGCGAGGAACCGATCATCCAGCTCGACAATCCGCTTTGATTGCAAGGTTTACCATCTTAACCTAGTGTTAAGTTGTGTAATTCCCTCGATTTTTTCAGTGGGCTGGAACGGCTTTCCGTGTGCGCTCGTTCATATCACAGGTTGGTATGACGAGTTGAGCATGGGTTCGCGATTGAAAACGAAGGTCCTCTTGGTCGAAGACGAGCCGATGATCCGAGCGATCGGCATCGACGCGCTCGAGGAAGCGGGTTTCGAAGTGATCGAGGCCAAGGACGCGGATGAGGCCGTTCGCATCCTCGAATTGCTGGGCGAGGTGCATGTGCTGTTCACTGATATCCGCATGCCTGGCAGCATGAACGGGCTTGAGTTGGCGAAGTTGGTGCACGAGCGCTGGCCGGCGATGAAGATCCTGGTGACATCGGGCGATACTTGGCCCACCCAGACGCAGATACCGGACGAAGGGCATTTTCTGCCCAAGCCTTACCGCTTGGAAGCGCTCCAGAACGAAGTCAGCTCGCTGTTGAATTGAGTGGCGGCTTTTTTGGGGTATTTCGACAAGCTCAGCACGAGCGGTCTGCGATGCTGACTCCACGCCATGACAGCCCGTTCTCACACCATGACCGACTGGTTGGGCCTGGCGAAAGCCGCGGGCTGATCGTGCAGCCGGCGCTTACTTGGCGCTAAATGCCCCCACCCGACGCGCGAGATCGGCGCGCAGGTTCGCCCAGAACAGCGTGATGTCGTATAGGTGGTAGTTGTTGCCCGGCAGCACATAGGGCCCCATGTCGAGGTCCGGCGGCGCGCCGATGTGCAGCAGGTGATCCTTCCCGCATTGGGCCGGCACCACGCCGGGAGCCAGGGTGCCGGTGCCCTGGGCAAGGTCGGGCACCAGCGTCCCCAGGTTCTCGCGTGCCGCAGCCTTGCCGTCTTCCACGCCGCTAATCGGGTTGACGCACACGAACGAAGGGTCGGCGCCGACTTCCTGGCCATCCAGTCCGCGCCGGCGGGCATAGGCACGCAGCAGCATCTCTGTCTCGGGTGGGTCGGCGAAGCTGAGCCAGCTTACCACGCAGCCCGTCGACGTCGCGTCCTTGCACGCCGGCATGCCCATCAGCGGCAAGTCGCGATCGTTGGAAACTGGCCAGCCGATGATGTAGGCGACCGCGATGCGCTTGGCCAACGGCGTGCCGGCGATCCTGTCGCGGATCAGCCGGCGCAAGTGGAAGGCGCCCTGGCTGTGACCGGCGAGCACGATCGGCTGCCCGGGACCGATCGACTTCACGAAGGTATCGAACGCCTGCGCCACGTCGCGATAGGCGAGATCGAGCGCCTGCGTCGCCTCGGGCGCGTCCGTCAGGAAGGCGCCCACCGCAGCCTGGCGATAGCGCGGTGCCCAGACGTCGGGGCTGGCGTTGAACGGGCTGGCCATGCCCTGCACGAACAGTCGCGAGCGTTGGCGCGAGACCTGATCGTCGAGCGAGGCGTTCCAGCTCGACCGGCTGACGAGGCCGGTCGGGTGGACGAAGAAAACGGCCGCATCGACCTTGCTCTCGGCCGTTACCGCGGGGGCCGCCTCGTCAGCACCCTCGCTCGCAGCTTCGCTCGCCTGGACCTGGGCGAAGTCGGATGGCAGCCAGCGCGCCGCATCGTTCTTCATGCCCGGCCTTGCGAGCCACATGTCGGGATCGTCGTAGCTCGCCTCGGCCAGCTTAGGCTGATCGGTGAACTTGGCCGAGGGCACGAAGGCGATCTCGGTCAGGTCCTGCGCGAAGATGCGCAAAGCCAGGAAGGCCAGGAGGACGAGCACGACGAGGCCCGTAACGATGTAGAGGAACTTGCGCGCCATGGTGCCTGCGGCCCTAAAGCCTAGGGCGCGTTAACGGAAGTTCCCTTGCAGGGCGAGTGCCCGCTCGGCTCACGCGGCGGCTGGTGAGGCGAGGTGCTCGCCGTTCTCCTGCTTTTCCTGGTTGCGGTCGGCGGTCCGCTCGAGCCAGACCTTGAGCATGGCCACCAGCGGGTCGGCGAGGGCCAAGCCAAGGATCCCGAACAGCACGCCCATGATCAGCTGCGCGGCCAACACCAGCGCTGGCGGCAGGTCCACCGTCTTGCGCGCGATGATCGGCACGATGACGTAGCCGTCGATCGTCTGGACCAGCGCATAGACGATGATGGTGAAGATGCCCATGTCGGCACCGCCGGAGAACCCGACCATGACCATGATAGCGCCTGAGATTGGGGCGCCGATGTTGGGCAGGGCGGCGAGCAGCCCGGTGATGAGGCCGAGCAGGAACGCCATCGGCACGCCATAGACCTGCAGCATGATCCAGGTGGCGATACCTTCCACCGCCATGCCGAGCAGGCGCCCAAACAGAAGGCGGCGCAGCGAGCGGCCCATTTCCTGGGCGCTGCGCTCGAACTCGTCGCGGCGGTCGGCAGGGAGGATCCAGGCGACGCCGCGGCGATAGATGTCGGGCTCGATCGCGAAGTAGATGCCCAGCACTACGATCAGGAACAGCGTGGTCAGGCCGCCGATCAGGCCGCCCACAGCGCGCGTGACCTGGCCGATGCCGCCCATCGCCTGTTGCGCCAGCTTCTGGACGTCACCGGTGTCGACCTTGATGCCGTGGCCCTGCAGCCAACCCAGGCCCTTGTAGAACTGGCCCTGGATGGTCGTTGGCAGCTGCGCCGCCTGCTGCGCGATCTGGCTGCCGGCGAACTGGATCGTCCACAGCATGAACGCCAGCGCTGCGATCAGCACGATGGCAACGCGCAAGCCGCGCCCGATCGGCAGGACTTTGCCCAGCAGCCGGGCGCCGCCGTCGATCAGCGCGGCGAAGACGACGCCGCCGAAGATCACCAGCAGCGATCCGGACAGGAAGATGGCGAGGCCGAACAGCAACGCGACGCCGAACCACGTCATCGCGCGGCGCACTTCGAAGCGGACGCGCGGATCGGCGATGTCGGTTGGTCCGGCGAGACCTTCGTCGATCACCTGCTCGGTGTCGGGGCGATCGGCCGGATCTGTCACGTTGCGGACCGCGGCGCAGCGGCGACTGGCTG
The DNA here is from genome assembly GCF_902506425.1 of Novosphingobium sp. 9U. Taxonomy (NCBI): domain Bacteria; kingdom Pseudomonadati; phylum Pseudomonadota; class Alphaproteobacteria; order Sphingomonadales; family Sphingomonadaceae; genus Novosphingobium; species Novosphingobium sp. 9U. The sequence continues at coordinate 30,231 of NZ_LR732505.1, forward strand.
GAGCGGCGGTCGCAGTGAAGATCCGGCGCGCCCTGTGCGCAATGCGCGCAACCAGCTCAGCGGGTTCCAGCTTTGGCTGCCGTCCAGCGAGAAGGTGATGAACTCGGCCCGGCCGCCGATGTCGGAGAGCGGCACCGGCCCGCCAAGGCCATTGCCCCACAGCGGCATGCGGCTATCGGCCGAGTGGTCGCGGTTGTCGCCCATCAAGAATACGTGCCCCTCAGGAACCATGATCTCCGGGAAGTGATCCAGAGTCTGGTTCGCGTGATCGATGATCGTGTAACTCGCACCATTGGGCAATGTTTCGCGGTAGGCGGGCAACTCGTAGACCTCGCGGCCGCTGGGCAGGCGGGTGCGGTAGTCCTCGAAGTCTTCCAGGCACGGCTTCTGGAACCCGCCGGCATCGCACATCAGCTTGTCCTCGACCGGCAATTGCACCGGCATCTCGGGACGCTGCGGTACGGGCTTGCCGTTGAGGACGATCTGGCCGTTGATCACCGCAATCCGGTCGCCGGGCAGGGCGACCACGCGCTTGATCAGGTCTTCCTTGCGGTTGCGCGGCACGACGATGACGATGTCGCCGTACTCGGGCGTGCGGCCCAGGATCCGCCAGTCGCCGCGCGGGAGCAGGTGGAAGCTGATCGACGACCAGTCCCAGCCGTACGGGTATTTGCTCACCACCAAGCGGTCTCCGACCAGCAGGTTGGGCATCATCGAGATCGAGGGGATGTAGAACGGCTTGGCAAGGAAGCTGTGGAAGCCCAGAACCGCCAGCAGCATCAGCGCAAGCCCGCGCAGTTCGCGTGGCCAGTCGACCCGGTCGGGTCCGCTGCGCGTGGCCGGATCGCCTGCCGGAATATCATCGTGCAAGGCGGCCTCGGCGTTGATGTTGCTCATGGGTTGGGCAGGGATCCTATGCGCGGCGCGCTTCAATGATGACAAAGGCCTGTGCCCATGGATGATCGTCGGTGAGGGTAAGATGAACCACAGCCTCGTATCCTTCCGGCACGAGCGTGGCGAGCCGGGCGGCGGCCCCGCCGGTGAGCGCCAGGGTCGGCGCGCCCGAGGGCGCGTTGACGACGCCGATGTCCTTCATGAACACCCCCGCCTTGAAGCCGGTGCCCACCGCCTTGGAGAACGCCTCCTTGGCCGCGAAGCGCTTGGCGAGGGTGCCGGCGATCGTGTGCGGCCGACGCGCTGCCTTCTTGCGCTCGACCTCGGTGAAGACGCGGTTGAGGAAGCGATCGCCGAAGCGGTCGAGCGACGCCTGGATGCGCTCGATGTTGCACAGGTCAGAGCCGAGGCCGATGATCATTCTTGTCCTCCCCGTACCGGGGAGGACAGATCCCGTAATTTTCACCGCACCGCGTCCATCAGCTCGCGCATCTTGGTGACGCTCGCCTCCAAGCCGCAGAAGATCGCCTCGCCAATGAGGTAATGTCCGATGT